>JAIQEZ010000155.1 GCA_020073545.1 Terriglobia bacterium
TACTTCGCCTTCCACTTGTAATACGTCGCGCTGCTGATCCCCTGCTGCCGGCAAATCTCCGCCGTCTTCATCCCTGCTTCGGCCTGCTTCAAAACTCCAATAATCTGCTCCTCCGTGAACCGGCTCTGTCTCATCTCCTGTCCTCCTTCGGGCTTTTATACCCTGGGAGAACTCTCTTTTACACTGGTACAGTTTTCGGGGGGCAGGTCACGGCAATGAGTGCATAGATGAGATGAGATCGTGGGTCTCTTGATCATGGCGACACACTCCTGAGGTGCAATCAACATAAGAAGAGACCAAACTATGACAAAAAGCGCGACTAGATTACCAAAAACGAGTTAGAAAAAACAACCTGTGAAGACAAAGCGCACCAACATGAGAACGCATCAAGCTTGTAGGTCGTTGGACCGCACGGATCTCCGCCCGTGTGAGGTGCGTCCATTCTCGCTTGCCACTCCACAACAACAGGCCGCACCGACAGACAAAAGTTTCCTTTCCGAGAACCAGAGCCCTCCACGCGTGCGGTGTCTTTCGCTGACTGACTCCACACGGACAAACTGAGGGCGTACCAGAAGATTTTTCTGTGTAAACACCCCTACTAAGCTGGCAAGGGACTCCTGTTGATTCAGTGGAAAACAGTCCCCTCCCCACTCCAGCAAGAGAAACGGCGACCCAGTTTGACGGTTGGTCGTTGACGAGTCTCCAGCAGCGGTTGGTGGACACGGGCGGCCGTTTGACAAAGCACGCCCGCTACTCGTGGCTCCTGCTGGCAGAGAGCCATCTCACGCGGCGGCTCTTGGGAGCCATGCTGTTCAGGATAGCGGCGCTACCCTCGGCAGCGGGCTAGGCGAGCCGCAGACCGGAGTGGATTTCGGCGACCAGGGAGGCAGGGGTGGGGAAAGTGTCGGAGGCACGGGGCGAAAGGGGGGCAGTCGCGGTCTTTGGGGTTCTCAGGAGAGGCCCATATGACTCCTCGCGCGGCCCGTGGAAACACCCGGTACTGCAAACCCGATTGACAATTGTGTTCGGTGCCGGGCAGGAGTATGTTATCGGTCGGCGGGAAGTGGATAATGGAAATTGCGGTTCCAATGGCCTGTAAACGCGCATCGATGGGGCTTGCGATGATGGCTTGCCTGCTCTTGTGGCTGGGGACTTGTGGAGGCGGCGCAACAGTCCCTGGACCGAATCCTCAGCCTCCCGCTTCGCAGTCGTGGACCCTGGTCTGGAGCGATGAGTTCAGCGGCCCGAATGGCTCGTCACCTGATCCAGCCAAATGGACCTTCGAGCTTGGCGGGGGCGGCTGGGGGAACAATGAGTTGGAGACCTACACAAACCGCACCCAGAACGCCTACGTGCAAGACGACAACCTGGTGATTCAAGCACTCAAGGAGACTTACACCGGCCCCGACGGTATCCAGCGCGATTACACTTCCGCGCGTCTAAAGACGCAGGGCCTCTTCCAGCGGACCTACGGCCGCTTTGAAGCCCGGATCAAGATTCCCTACGGTCAGGGGCTCTGGCCAGCGTTCTGGATGCTGGGCAACAACATCGGCCAAGTGGGCTGGCCGAACTGCGGCGAGATCGATATCATCGAGAACATCGGGCGCGAGCCTTCCATGATTCATGGGACTATCCATGGCCCCGGGTACTCTGGCGGCTCGGGCATCGGCGCTGCATACTCCCTGGCCAGCGGTCAACGCTTCGCCGACGATTTCCACACTTTCGCCGTGGAGTGGAAACAGAATGCGGTCCGCTTCTACGTGGACAACAACCTCTATAAGACCACGGCTCCTGCTGATTTGCCGACGGGCACGACGTGGGTCTTTGATCATTCTTTCTTTTTGATTCTTAACGTCGCGGTGGGCGGCAACTGGCCAGGCAGCCCGGATTCTTCGACAGTCTTCCCCCAGATGATGCTCGTGGACTACGTCCGAGTGTATCAACGGCAATAGCGGCAAGTTCACCTTGCAGGCTCGCATCGCGGTGAGCGTAGCAACGCCGCTCGGTGCCATCGTAGCAAGCAAATCGGAATCAGATCATAACGACTTCCTCGTTTATAAACCAACTATTAGGCGGGTTTCGGAACCTGCTGCTCTTCTTCTTTTCGGCGCTGCGCTCGCAGGGCTCTTTCTCAAAAAAAGCATGCACGTTGAGATCGGCGAAGGCCTACGTCTCAAAACAAGAAAACCGGCCGTGATCGGCACACAGCCGTCTTGGGGAAGGAGAGAGATGCACAGGAGATGCGTTCCTGCAGTTTGTGGGCGGGAGGCCAAAGTGACGGCACCGGCTCCACCCAGACTATCCCGCTACATATTTAGGAGCTAGAGTGGCAAGCTGCAGCTCAGTCCGATAGTGAGTCACTTGGGGGTAGGATCAAAGACTAAAGACCTTCACGTGCCGGCCACACCGTGCGTAGCTCCTAATCCGGAGAGCCATTTTCCGGAAAGCCGATTTGAACGAAGCCGCCCCAACGGCTTTGTTCAAACGCCCTTGCCGGAAACCAGGACAACTGTGCTTTGAAAGCGGACCAGACTCCGACCGCCGGGCATCCGTAACGAGTAGTCGCCAAGGGTTTAGTAATCTTCGTTCTGGTCGTGTGACGGCGTACCCGGACACTATCGGCCTGGTGGCAGGCCCAGTGAGAACCCGCGAGAATGGTTTCCGAGTGGGCGACAATACAGCCACAATCATGGCGTCGGCTGGCGGGAGGTCTGGCTTCTTTCTGGATGCTGAGGTCGAGCGCGTCGCAGGCTGCTGCCTCCATTCCGAGAAGCCGGTTTGAACTATACCGCTGCCCGATGCGCTGCCCGACGAACGGCAAGGCCCGTCCACCAGGTGGAGAAAAAGATGACGAGGAAGGGCAGCCAAGTCCCGACTATGCTCTCGAACATCCTAAAGCTTCGCTCGATGAGGAGTGCGACGAGAAAGACGTCCATGAAGACCACGACGCCAAGAAATGCGGCGGCGGTGCAGAGTGGAGACCATGACCCCAAGCGGTGAAAATAAACGAGCGAGAGGGCCGTGAAGATTACAGGTGCAGCGAGCGCATGGAGGATCAGAGCGGCCTCAAGTGTGGTCACCTTCATTCCCACGCTCATCGTCGCGCCGCACAAGACCCAGCCCACGAGGCCGTGAGTAACGGCAACCGCTACGCCTTTGGTTGATGCGACCCTTGCGGATAGCAGTGCTGTGCCCCTCGACATCGTAGTGCGGAGGCTTAGGGACGGCAAGCGAGGTGTATTCTTCCTGGGTGGCTCGTTCGGAACGGCTGGTGGGCGCCGCGGACGGAACCCGTCAAAACGGAATGTCGTCGTCGCGGATGTCGGGTTCGGTAGGTGCGACGGGTTCCGCAGGAGGAGCCGGCTCTGCGGCGGGGCGCTCGGGCGTAGCGCGTTCCATGCCGGCAGCGGCCATGCGGTCGGAGTCGGCTTTCGACCCCAGCATCTTCATGTCGCGGGCCACAATCTCGTACGCGGTGCGCTTATTACCGGCTTGGTCTTCGTACTGATGGCTGCGGATCGAGCCTTCGATGTAGACCTGTTTGCCCTTGGTCAGGTACTCGCCGCAGATTTCCGCCAGCTTGTTCCAGGCGACAATATTGTGCCACTCGGTGCGGCGCTGCTGTTCGCCCGTGCGGTCTTTGAAGGTCTCGTCGGTGGCGAGCGAGAACTTGGCGACCGGCGCGCCGCTGGGGGTGTACTTGACTTCCGGGTCTTTGCCCAGCCGGCCAATCAGGATGACCTTGTTGATGGAGCCAGACATGAGAATCTCTCCTTCTCGGCGGGGATGCGAAGGGCGCAAGTTACGAAGCTTCCAGCACGCTCCTCGCCGGCGAGGCGCGCCGGGTCAATTGCTTTTCCGATGCGGGGGCACGCTGCTGATGCCGAGCTTTTTCAGCCGCTCGCGCGCCAGGTCGGCTTCGCGTGAATCCGGGAAGCGCTGGGTCAGGGAGCGCAGTTCCTTGACGCCCGCCGATTTCTGCTCGAGGGCCAGCAGGGCATAGCCCTTTTTGAGCTGGGCCGCCGCCAGCTTGTTGCCGGTGGGATAGCGCTCAATGCACTTATTGTACTCATCGATGGCCTGCGTGTAGGTCCCCTGGCTGTAGTAGCAGTCGCCAATATAGAACTGCGCATTCGAGGCCCGATCGCTGTCGCCATAATACTTAAGATAATCTTGAAAAGACTGAATTGACAGTTGGTATTGCCCGCCGTTGTAATAGCTCAAACCAGAGTTGTAAAGGGAATCCGCGTCCGGCACCGTGCCGGGCTTGGTTGCACCCGTGGGGCTTGTCGGATTCGTTCCGGGCTGCGGCGCGCCGGTGAGGGGGAGCGTCTGGAGAATATTCTGGGTCTGGGTCATCTGGTCGCTCAGCTTGGCCAGCCGCGCCTTGGCCTCTTCCAGGCTCTCGCTCAGCGCCTGGATCTGGCTGGTCAGGGAGTCGAAGCGCGCGTTGGTCGAAGCCAGATTCTGCTGCATGGTCCCGCGCAGATCGTTGATCGTGACCTTCATGGTGTTGACATTGTCGTTGGCCTGCTCGATCAGGGTCTTCAGCACCGCCGTCTGCGTATCCACCGTCTTCTGGAGGTTTTGGACGGCCTGCTGCAACTGATCGAGTTGCTGCATCATCTGGATTGTTTCCCTGTTCACGCCGTAAGCGGGCTGAACCTTTGCGCCCAGGAGGGCGAAAACAATCAAAGCCAGAATGGTTAGTTTTTTCAAAGTGGCTACGTCCTCGCTAAGATAGAGATGTAACTTTCGCCAGTCTACCCTCTTGGTGCGGTCCGGGTCAACGGGCTCGGGAGGGGGCGGTGGGAGAAGGCCTCATAGATGTTGTTCTGCCCGGATGGGGCAGGCACACCTCAGAGTGCCCGGGCACAGCACGGCGTGTTCAACAGCGTTGCCCTGCGAGTGGACTGAAGGCAGCCGGGAGCCCGACCGGACCCCCGGCTGATTCTGCCTACTTGGATTCGGCGCCGAAACGGAAGTGCGCATGGCGGTTTTGCTGCCAGCACTCCTCCGTGTGGTCCTGACACACCGGACGGCTCTTGCCGTAGGAAATCGTCGAGACCCGGTCTGCGGACACACCCGCGTTCACCAGGAAGTTTTTGGCGGCAGTGGCACGGCGATCGCCGAGGCCCAGGTTGTACTCTTCGCTGCCACGCTCGTCGCAGTGACCCTCGACGGTGAACTTGATGCTCTGGTGGTCTTTGAAGAAGCTCCCATCAGAGGTCAGGGCCTGCTCAGCGTCGGGGCGAATGTCGGACTTGTCATAATCAAAGAACGCGTCTTTGACGTTCTGACCAAACAAGTCCTCCTCACTTATTTCCTTCACCGGCGGTGGCGGCGGTGGCGGCGGCGGCGGGGGAATCGTCACGGTGACACGGGCGGTGGCACTCTGCGTGCCGCCCGGGCCGGTGGCGGTCAGGGTGTACGTGACCGAGTCCTGCGGGGTGACGGACGAGGAACCCTGCGCCTGGACTTTGCCCACTTCCGGTTGGAGGTCCAGGTCCGTGGCGTTCTGAGAGGTCCAACTCAATGTGACGGACTGGCCTTTCTCAACGGTGCTCGGCTCTGCGGTCAGTGTCACGGTGGGGGCCGGCGGTGGCGGTGGCGGCGGCGGTGGGGGCGGGGGGGCCACCACTTTCTTGTGGCAAGCGCCTGCCAGTAAAACGGCTCCCAGGATTCCGACGAGAACCCCAAGACTGCGTTTCTTCTTTCGCATGCTCAATCCTCCTTGATCGGCTAGAAATTCTTGTGATTCCGTGGATGCATGGAGCTACCAGGAATTACCCCCCCTTTGTGCCAGGTTCGGTGCGATTCAACTACCCAGCCCCAGGCGGGATAAGGACATGTTGAAACCTCAGATAGTAACATCAAAACGAAAAAAAACACAACGGCTTGCTTTCAAGATACCTCGCCTTGTGACGATTCGCCGTCGTGTGAATCCTATCGGTTCTTACGGCAGGCCGGCCCGGTTCGGCCCCCGGTCTCTACCCTCGAAGGGAGCAACCGGCGTCTGGAAAAAAGCTCGCATGGCGATACATTTCCCTTTGCGATTTCGAGCAGCCGGGCACGGGGCGTCACGGAGTTCTTCCTGCTTCCCCCGGAAACTCAGTTCGACCAGTTGGGGTTCCAGTTTTCTCCTTCCCGGGTCAGTTGCTTGGGGTCCTGGCCGTTCGCGAGCATCGTCCACACCTGGCGGGATCCTGACCGCGTGGATTCAAACGCCAGATGGCGGCCGTCCGGCGACCAGGTGGGATGCTCGTTGCGACCGGCGTCGTGCGTTAACTGAATAATTCGGCCGCTGGCGACTTCCATGACGTAAACATCATAGGTCCCGGTGTCGGTGACGCGCCAGTGGAAGGCCATAAAAAGCCCGTTCGGGGACCAGGAGGGGCTGCTGGCGTCTCCGCCCAGGGTCGTCAAGCGACGCAGGTTTGTGCCGTCCGCCGACATGATGTAAATCTGCGGCGAACCGCTCCGATCTGAGACAAACGCGATTTCATTCCCGGTCTTGGGATTCCACGCCGGAGAAATGTCCACGCCGGGAGAAAACGTGAGGCGCTGCAGGTTGAACCCATTGGGATCGGAAAGGTAGATCTCGGGGTCGCCGCTCATGCTGGAGCAAAAGGCGATTCTCTTGCCGTCGGGGGACCAGGCCGGAGTTGTGTTGAGTCCCTTGTACGTCGGGAAGGGAATGCGCCGGTTGATTTCAAACGAAAAGAGGTAAATTTCCGGGTTGCCCGAGGCGTAACTGGTAAACGCCAGCCGGGTGTTGTCGGGCGACCAGCGCGGTGTGGTGGACATTGAGCCATAGCTGGTGATGGGATGCTGGTTGAAGCCGTCATAGTCCATCACCCAGATCTCCGCGTGGCGCGTGCGATTGCTGGCGAACGCGACGCGTGTCAGGTTGATTCCGGGAACGCCTCCGCCCAGAGCCAGCATGATCTCATTGGCGAAGCGGTGGGCGGCCTCGCGCGTGGAAACTTCGTTCAGAGTGGCAACGTAGCGTTTGGCCAGCACGCCGGGGTTGGCTTGGTTGCCGAGGTCAAAGAGCCGCGCCGTGATGACCAGGTTGGAGTTGACATTCTCGGTCTTTCCGAAGACCAGCATCTGGGCGGTAGCGGGAGGACTCGTCCAGGCCGTGAAGTCCACGTCCAAAGGCTCCTCCGGCAGCTTCACGGGATAGTAGCTCTTGCTCACCAAGTCAAAGATTCCGGCGCTGTCGAGGTCGTTCCAGAGCACTTGGTTAAACTCCTGCGTCAGGCTGACCAGCGACTGTTCGACGGATTTGGGAGGAAGCTCCGCAACCGCCAGCCGGATTTTGGGCGCGCCGAGGTTGATGCCGGTGCTAAACCAGTCCTGACTTTCTGCCGAACGCGAGACGCAGAAGAGTGAAAGGACGATGGCCACAACGAGGAGGAATGGAAACGTGATTTTGTGCCAGATCATCATCGTGACGGGCTCCAAATATACTGAGTTGCGGACCGGTTTGCAAGCAGATGTCTCATAATGTGATACATTTCCCGGTTGAAGCGGCGGGCAATTCTCACGCCTACCGGCGGTGAAAATCAAAATAGAACTCGACTTTCACGCTTCCGCCCGGATAGTCGGGCGGCAACGGAGCCAGCGGGGTGGAGGCGAGGATGGCGCGCAGCGCCGAGCGATCCACCTCGGGAACGCCACTGGGTTGGGTCATCTGGAGGCCGCTGACGCTCCCATCGCGTGAGATCTCAAAACTGACGTAGACGCGCGGAGCCGACACGATGGTGGGACTAATGGTGGAAAGCAGCCAGTTGGCGCTGATGCGATTCCGCACCGCGCCCACATACCAGCCGTAACGCTCGCCGAAACTCCCGCCCTCACCCATGCGGAGGCCGCCTGAACCCGCCGCATTCACCACTTGCGTGTAGGTCATCGTGGGCGCGCCGCCCTGACCGAACGGGATGGCGTTGGGCGGCGGCTCGATTTGGGCTCTCTGTATCCGCTTGTTGATCCTCTCCGCCTTTTCGGGTTTCACCGCTTCCTTGAACTTGGGAATCTGTTCCGCCTGTGGGGGAGGTTCGACCTTGGGCTCAGGCTCGGTTTTATAGAGCCCCGGGTTCTGGGTAGCCACCGCGCTGGGAGTGGAAAGCATGGGAGCGGGTAGCGGAATCCCCGGCAGAGAAGAGACCGCGCCCATGTGGGTCGCGTCACCCGTGCCCCATCTCTGGCCCCAGCCGCCTCGGAAGCGGGGGCCAAACGTCGCGTAGCCCAGAACGGTCAAAAAGAGGAGCACGTGCAGGGTCAGGGAAAGGAGCAGCGTGCCCCGCAGGGTTTCGCGGCGCTCGTCAAACAACGCGATGGGTTGCGTGCTCATGGCGTGCTGCCCAGCCTCGTGCCGCTCCAACTCATCTGGGCTAACCCGGACTGTGCAGAATGTGTGTCCAGGACATAGGCAAATCAAGTTGGAACGGCGCTAGGACCCCGGCTTGGTCTCCAACGGTTCCGTGACGATATTGAGATTAGTGAGATTGGCTTGCTTCAGCGCATCCACGACCTGCGCGAAAGCCCCGAAGGGTACATTCTGGTCGCAACGGAGAAACACAGGTTGTGTGCCGGCGCCCTTTAGTTGGTCGAGGACGTAGACCCCGAGCCGGTGGATATTAACGGGGTCATTACCGACGTAAATATTCTGTTTCTTATCGACAGTGATGACGACCTTCTCGTCGGAAACCACTTTGACGGTTTTGGTCTTGGGAAGGTCCACTTCGATCCCCGATTCGAGAATCGGCGCCGTGAGCATGAAGATTATCAGCAGCACCAGGACCACGTCGACGAACGGCGTGATGTTGATTTCGGAAAGGGAAGTCTGGGTTCTACCTTTTGGGTTGGTGAAGGCCATCGTTCACCTCATGAGGGGGCGCATTGCCCAGCCCCCGGGAAGCGGGCGGCGGACAGACGCCCAACCGGAACTCCGGAGTCATCCTTCCGTGAAATACCGCTCGGTCATGTTCAGGAACTCCAGGGCGAAGTCGTCCATCTGCGTCCCAAACTCTTTGATGCGCTGGAGAAAAATGTTGTAAGCGATCACCGCAGGAATGGCTGCGAACAATCCTGCCGCCGTGGTGATCAGCGCTTCAGAAATGCCCGGAGCCACGCTGCGCAGGGAAGCTGTGCCGGCGGTTCCCATGCCATGGAAAGCATCGATGATGCCCCATACGGTTCCGAACAACCCCACGAAGGGCGTTACCGCGCCCGTGGTAGCGAGCCAGGTCAGCCATTGTTCCAGGCGGCTCAGTTCGCCGGAGGCGCCGATCTGCAGGGCCCGTCGCACCGCTTCCAGGCTGCGGATCCGCGGCTTGCCCGGGTTCTCGGCCACCACAGCTTGGCTCTCGATTTCACGGTATCCTGATTGGAAGACCTCCGGAAGCGGGCTCTCCTTTAGGCTCCGGCTGAAAGTACGAATCTCCGACAATTTCTTGCTCTGCCGGAACACTCTCAGGAATTCCTGCGATTCGCGCCGCGCCGCCCTGAAGCTGCGAGATTTCTGGAAAATGATCGCCCAGGAGAGGATCGAAAAGGCCAGCAGGATGAACAAGACGATTCTGGCCACCAGCCCCGTGTTCACCAAAAGCTGCCACACTTCGCCTTGATAGAAATTCTGGTAGAACACCAGCAGAGCAGCAGTCAATTATCCTCCTTATAAAGGCTGGGAATGTGCCAGAAGCCCATCATTTCAAGCTAGCACAGCGACAGGGGGCAGTCAACGCAGGAACGGGGCACCGAGCGGTAGGTGGCATGTGGGGTCTCCCGTACCTACCTTCTGCGTCTCACCTCCCGTGATGTGATAGACTTTAATGCACAATACCATGCTGCGCGAAATTCACATTCAGAACTATGCCGTCATTGATAACCTGACCGTGGAATTCGGCCCGGGCTTGAACCTGCTCTCCGGGGAAACGGGGTCCGGCAAGTCCATCCTGGTGGATGCACTCGGACTGGCGCTGGGCGGCCGCGCTTCTCCGGAGGTCATTCGCACCGGGCAGGATCGCGCCCTCGTTACCGCTGTATTCTCTTCCGAGGGAAAAGCTCCGTGGTCCGAGTGGCTCGACGAATATGGTGTGGCTCGCAGCGAGGAAGGCGAGCTGATCCTGCGGCGCGAACTGCAAGCCAATGGCAAGAGCCGGATGCTCGTGAACGACCAGCCGGTGACTTTGGGGGCCGCCAAGG
>JAIQEZ010000156.1 GCA_020073545.1 Terriglobia bacterium
GTGAAGGAGTTTGCCGCGCAGGTTGGTATCGTCAACCTGGCACCGCACGACCTACGGAGAACCTGCGCCAGGCTCTGCCATATGGCTGGAGGCGAACTGGAGCAGATCCAGTTTCTATTGGGCCACGTTTCGGTCCAGACGACGGAGCGCTACCTGGGCTGCAAGCAGGGGATCCGGTCCGCCGTCAATGACTGCATCGGTATTGAGCCAGTGACCTGATCGTCACCGCGAGGCCCGGCCCATTGTGGAAGTGTGGGCGACGATACAGGAGTTGAGCGACTTCTCTCTACCCTACGGTGTTACTCGCGATCAATCCCAGAGCGTGCTATGCCACCACAAACTTCCTCGAACGTAACGTACCTCATTCCGGTGTCGGTTTTGGGAACGCCATCTCAAGCTCCTCGACGACACTGCGGGCAATGTCTTTCGCGAGTTCCTACCACCCCTCACCAGGGACCGCAGGGACATGGTGCTGCAGTGCGTAGTCCATCCCCATCTCGAGCGGGTAAGAAACGACCGCTGGAACAAGTCGGCGAGCAAGTTCGTTGTACGGGTACCTCTTCTCAAACTTTTCGTTCATTACATCCTCGTCCGCTCAAATGACCTCGTGCACGTCCAGAATCCGGCGCCCATCGAGCTAGTAGTTGCGGTTTGCTGCTTCGCCGATGACCCCAATCGTGACGGACCAAGAGAAGTGTTCGACCACATCCTCACGTGGTTCCTCAGCCCCGCGCACTGAGAGCAAGGGAATTGGGGAGCTGATGCGGGGGCCCGCGGACCCGCAGCCCGTTGCTCTAGGGCCAAACCAAGTTGACAAGACCATCGGTATCTGAGATAAGAGCCGTATGCGCTAATCAGCGCTCGTACGGATCCGTGCGGGCGGTATCAGGCTACTGGTATCCGTACCGCGACCGAGTAATAGTCACACCGGACGCGGCCCAATAACTCGCCGGGCGGTATCGGTGAACACGGCAAACCCACTTCCGCAAGCGTGTGCCACTGCCCGCGTCATCGAGGCGCTGGCCCACACCCACCTGTATGATTGCTACCAGTGCGGGAAATGCACCGCCGGCTGCCCGATGGCCGCGCAGATGGATATTGCGCCTAACCGGCTCATTCGCCTGCTGCAGCTAGGGAGGGGAAGGGAAGCCCTGGACGCCCAGTCGATCTGGCAGTGTGTTTCCTGCCAGACCTGCGCCACCCGCTGCCCGAAATCGGTGAACTGCGCGGGGATCATGGATGCGCTGCGGCAGCTCTCCATGGAGGAGGGCCGGGTGTCGCCCGCCCAGCGCCGGGTCATGCTTTTCCAAAAGGCTTTTCTCGACAATATCCGGCGCAACGGGCGGCTCCACGAACTGGAACTGATCGTCCAGTTCAAACTGGCTGGGTTTATGCACGACCGCCGGTTCTCTCTGCTCTTCAAAGACGCCACGCTCGCACCCAAGCTGAATAAGCGGAAGAAGCTTCACCTGCGAGGCAAGAAAGTCCGCGACCGGGCGGTGCTCCGCCGCATCTTCGCGCGCTCGATGGACCACTCATGAATATCGGCTACTACCCCGGATGTGCGCTGCACGGATCTTCGGACGACTACGAGGAATCGCTGCGGGCCTGCCTGCGCGCGCTGGACGTGCAGTTGCAGGAGATCGACGAATGGATCTGCTGCGGAGCGACCGCCGCCCATGCGCTCAACCAGAAGCTCTCCACCGCCCTGCCGGCGCGCAATCTAGCGCTGGCGGAGCGCGGCGGATTCGGCGAAATGCTGGCGCCTTGTCCGATGTGCTCCATGCAGTTGATCAAGGCCCAGAAGGCCCTTGCAGGGAACGAGGGATTGCGCCGCGAGATGTCCGGGATCGTCGAACTCGAAGTTCGCGGGACGACTCGGGTGCTGAACCTGATCCAGGTGTTCGAGCAAGTCGGCCTTGACCGTCTGAAGGCGGCGTTGAAGAGCCCGCTCAAATCTCTGAGCGCTGCCTGCTACTACGGCTGTCTGCTCACTCGCCCACCCGACGTCGTCGAGTTCGACGATTGCGAACAGCCGCGTTCGATGGAGGCTTTTCTGACGGCGCTGGGTGCGAAGACCGTTGACTGGAGCTACCGCACGGAGTGTTGTGGCGGCGGCATGACCCTGGCCAGCGAGGAAACCGTGCTCGATCTCTCGCACAAGATATTGAGCAACGCGGCCGCGCATGGAGCTAACTGCCTGGTGGTCGCCTGCCCCATGTGCCACGTCAATCTCGACATGAAGCAGCCTGACATCGAGCGCCGTTACGGCGTGCGGCATGGCCTGGTCATCTACTACCTCTCGGATGTGGTTGGAATGGCGCTGGGACTGCCGGAATCAGCGCTGGGCATCAACCGGCACTTTGTAGGAAAAGCCTGATGTCCCGAATAGGCGTCTTCATCTGCTGGTGTGGAGAGAACATCGCGCGTACGGTTGACGTCGATGCACTGGCGCAAGAGGTGTCAAAGTTTCCCGGCGTTCGCTGCGCGATGAACTACAAGTACGTCTGTTCAGACCCCGGACAGGCGCTGGTCCGCGAGAAGATCGCGGCCGAAAAGCTTGACGCTGTCGTCATCGCCTCCTGCTCGCCTCACATGCACCTGAAGACCTTCCGTCGCGCGGCGCAGCTTGCGGGCTTGAATCCCTATAAAGTCGAGATGGCCAACATCCGCGAGCACTGCTCGTGGGTACATCACGACCGCGCAAAGGCCACGGCCAAAGCTGCCAGCCTCATCCGTCTTTCCGTCGAGAAGGCGCGGCTCGACCATGAACTCCAGCCCATCCGCGTGCCGGTGACGCGCCGGGCGCTGGTGATCGGCGGCGGCGTAGCCGGCATCCAGGCCGCGCTTGATATCGCCGACGCCGGCTACGAAGTGGTGATGGTGGAGCGCGAACCCTCCATCGGCGGCAAGATGGCGGGCTTGTCCGAAACTTTTCCCACCCTCGACTGCTCCCAGTGCATCCTGACCCCGCGCATGGTGGAGGTCGGACAGCACCCTCGCATCAAGCTCTATTCTTACTCGGAAGTCGAACGCGTCGAAGGCTACATCGGCAACTTCACGATCACGATTCGCCAGAAGGCGCGCTACGTCGACATCAGCAAGTGCACCGGCTGCGGGGACTGCTGGAGCGTCTGCCCGCTGAAGCGGAACAAGAGCGAATTCGACTACGGCATGGGCGTGCGCGCCTCCATCTACGTTCCGTTTCCGCAAGCCGTACCCGCCCGCCCGGTAATTGACGCCAAGACCTGCGCCAAGATCATTCGCAACGGCTGCGGGCTGTGTGAGAAGAAGTGCAAGGCGGGAGCGATCAACTTTCAGGACACCGACAAGCTGGTGGAGGAAAAGGTGGGCGCCGTGGTCGTGGCCACGGGCTATAAGCTCTATGACATCGGTGAGAAACAGGATAAAGCGTCGCTCGCGGGCTACGGTGAATACGGATACGGCCAGTACAAGGATGTGATCGATTCGCTCCAGTTTGAGCGGCTGCTTTCCGCCTCGGGACCGACCAACGGGGTGCTGAAGCGCCCCTCGGACGGCGCCGAGCCGAAGAACGTGGTGTTCATCAGTTGTGTGGGCTCGCGCGACAACGCCAAGGGCTTGCCTTACTGCTCCAAGATCTGCTGCATGTACACGGCCAAGCACGCCATGCTTTACAAGCACAAGGTGCACGACGGGCAGGCGCACGTTTTCTACATGGACATCCGCGCCGGCGGCAAGGGCTACGAGGAGTTCGTGCGCCGGGCCATCGAGCAGGATGGGGCGAAGTACTATCGCGGCCGGGTGTCGAAGATCACGCAGGAAGACGGCAAACTCGTGGTGCGTGGGGCCGACACGCTGGCCGGCGTGCCGATCACGGTCGAGGCCGACCTGGTGGTGCTGGCCGCTGCCATGCGTCCCGCCGACGGTGTGGCGGAACTGGCCCAGAAGCTCAACGTTGGATACGACGAGTTCGGATTCCTGCTGGAGTCCCACCCCAAGCTGCGGCCCGTGGAGACTAATGCCGCCGGTGTGTTCGTATGCGGGGCGTGCCAGGCGCCGAAGGATATTCCCGAATCCGTGGCCCAAGCTTCGGCCGCCGCCAGCAAGGTCGCGGTGACCTTCGCTGCGGACGAGTTGATGCGCGAGCCCGAGATCGCCGGCATCAACGAGCAGACTTGTGTCGCGTGCTATGCCTGCCTGCGCGCCTGCCCGTATCACGCCATCGAGCAGGCCGAAGTCCGCACCCCGCGGGGAGTTTTCGTCAAACACACGGCGCGGGTAAATCCCGGGCTGTGCATGGGCTGTGGGACTTGTGTTGCCGTTTGTCCCTCCAAGAGCGCTGACCTGGAGGGCTTCACCGAGCAGCAGATTTACGCCATGGTCGAGAGCCTCGTATGAACGAAGCGGGCCAGTTCGAGCCGAAGATCGTCGCCTACGTCTGCAACTGGTGCACCTACCTGGGAGCGGATCTGGCGGGGACCACGCGTCTTGAATACCCGCCCAACGTGCGCATCATCCGCCTGCCCTGCACGGGGCGGATCGACTTCAACCTGATCGTAAAGGCTTTTGAAATCGGCGCTGACGCGGTTCTGGTTTCGGGCTGCCACCCGGGTGACTGCCACTACACGGCCGGCAACTACCACGCCCGGCGTCGCTGGATCCTCTTTCGTGAGCTCCTCGAAGCGCTCGGCTTCGAGATGGAGCGTATCCACTTCACCTGGATATCCGCCGCCGAGGGCCGGAAATGGCAGCAGGTGGTCACGGAAATCACCGAACAGACGCGGAAGCTGGGCCCTTACAAGAACCTTTATGCCGACACAGGTAACGGGTCTCTCCCGATCCCGGAGGCCGCGCCAGCGGTTGACCAGCCGGCCGGCAGTGAAGGGTCCCTGCGCCAGCGGTGCCACCAGCTTCTGGCGGACGGAACCGTGAAGGTGGTGATCGGTTACGGGACGGGGGGTCCGGTGTGCGTCACGAAGCCCGCGGACGTCGGGCGCCTGGTGTGGAACAATCAGTGCTCCTCTAACCTGACGACTTATCTCAAGCGCCAGGAAGTGCGAAAGCTCGGACGCGCCGCTATCGTCGTCAAGGTGTGCGACGAGCGCGCCCTGGTCGTGCTCGAGAAGGAGTCGCAACTCGATCGGAAGGATCTTCACGTCATGGGCATGGCCTGTAACGGCATGGGCCAGCCGAAGTGCGCCACGTGCGATGTTCGCGTGCCGCGCTTTGCAGACGAGGTGATCGGTGAAGTAGCGTCGGTCCCGCTGGCGGGACCGCCAAATGCCGCCCCGAGAGGCGGCGCGGCGCTTGAGGTGTTGCTCGCCAAGTCTCCGGCCGAGCGGATGGCCTGCTGGGCGCGCGAATTCGAGCGGTGCGTGAAGTGCTACGCCTGCCGGCAGGTCTGCCCGCTCTGCTATTGCGAGCGCTGCATCGTGGAAAAGAACCGGCCGACGGTGATTGATCCCTCGCCCACGGTCAAGGGCAACTTCGCCTGGCACATCACCCGGGCCTTTCACTTGGCGGGGCGCTGCATCGGCTGTGATGAGTGCACCCGGGCTTGCCCGGCGGGCATCGACCTGCGGCTGCTCAATCTCTCTCTCGCCAAGGCTGCGGAAGAACATTTCGGCTACCGGGCCGGCATAAATCGTGACGTAGAACCCCTGATCGGCGCCTACTCACTCCAGGATAAGGAGAATTTCATTCGGTGAGCTTCACCATCACCCAGGACGGTCTGTCGAAACTGGTGAACGAGTGGCTCGCGCGGGGCAAGCGCGTGGCCGGTCCAAGCCGAGTGAAGCGCGACTGCATACTCTATGTCCCTCTTCAAGGGCCGGACCAGTTGCTGCTCGAAGACTTTATCCGACCTGCGAATTCCCTCAAGGAGTTCTTGTTTCCCAAGCACGAGCGGCTTTTCGGATACCGGATTAACGGAAACGGCGTGGAGCTGTTCGAACTTGAGCCACCCAAGACTGAACAACTGCTGATCGCCGCGCGCCCCTGTGACGCCGCCGCCCTCCCGATCCTTGATCAGGTGTTCAACTGGGATTGTGCCGACGAGTTTTACAACCGGCGTCGGCAGCTTACGACCGTGGTGACGCTGGCGTGCTCGGCCCATGACGACGCTTGCTTCTGCACGTCGGTAGGGCTCAGCCCGTGTGCGGAGCGTGGCTCGGACGTGATGTTGGTGAAGCTGGACAGAGGTAAGTACGAAGTCCGTTGCCACACCGAAAAGGGTCGATCCCTGATGGAAGGCCGCTTGGAGCCGTCCGACCAGGTGGCAAGCGAACCTCTTGGTCCGGAGAAGAGGTTCGATCCTGCTGAAGTGCGAGAGTTCGTGAAGCACAATTTCGCCAGTGCTTTCTGGCAGTCCGAGGGCTTGACTTGCCTCGGCTGCGGCGCCTGCGCGTACACCTGCCCGACGTGCCATTGCTTCGATATCATCGACGAGGGTAACGCCAACGAGGGCGCCCGGGTGAGGAACTGGGACTCCTGCCAGTTTTCGATGTTCACCCAACACGCTTCCGGGCACAACCCGCGTGAGAATCAACCCGCGCGCCAGCGGCAGCGGATCTCGCACAAGTTTGACATCTATCCCGAGAAGTTCGGTGAAATCCTCTGCACCGGCTGTGGGAACTGCACACGTAATTGCCCGGTGGGAATCGGCGCGTTGAGCGTACTTACCGAGATCGGACATGGCGAACATCTATAAGCCTGAGCTCGTGAAAGTAATCGCGACACGGCAACAGACGCCGGATGTGAAGTCGGTGAAAGTCTGCTTCCAGGACAGCGGGCGGGCTAACGACTTTGCGTTTCGGGTCGGGCAGTTCGGCATCTTCTCCGCCTTCGGCTACGGCGAGTCCACATTCAACATCTGTTCGAGCTCCAACTGGAAGGACTACCTCGAGTTCTGCTTCCGCAAGGTCGGCCGGGTGACGGAGGCGCTCTGGAGGCTGGAAGAGGGCGACGTCATCGGTTTCCGCGGCCCCTATGGCAACGGCTACCCCGTAGAAGACTGGAAAGGAAAGAACCTCATCTTTCTCGGGGGCGGAATCGCCATGCCGCCGATTCGCTGCGCCATCTGGTACGCGCTGGAGAACCGCCGGGATTTCGGCGACATCACGATCGTCTACGGGGCGCGTACCGTGGCCGATCTGGTCTACGTGGACGAACTTGACCAGTGGGCACAGCATCCCAACGTGCGTGTTGTCCGCTGCGTCGATCCTGGAGGCCAGACGCCTGACTGGAAGGGCGAAATCGGCTTTGTTCCCCACGTTTTCGACCGGGCCGGCGGTTCCTCCGCCAATTCCATCGTCCTGGTCATCGGCCCGCCGATCATGATCAAGAACACGCTTCCCATCCTCGACCGTATGGGGATCCCGCATCGTGCCGTGTACACCAGCCTAGAGAATCGCATGAAATGCGGCTGCGGCAAGTGCGGGCGTTGCAACGTCGGCGCCTTCTACATCTGCAAGGAAGGTCCGGTCCTCACTATGGAAGATCTCGAACGCCTGCCCAGCGACTACTGAGTAATTCTGCGGACTCTCCCGGCTCCACGAGCGAAATCACTCTTAAATCCGTCTCGCAAGTTCCAAATGCCCTGTACCACTACGGTGTATGTCTTCAGCCGTAGTGAGACTGATTTCGTCCTTTGGGTAACCTACAGTTCGCTCCCCGGTTCACCCGGTGGTTGATCTTATCGGCGACCTCGATGGTACCGCAATCGACCGCAAGGCTTCCCTATCTTGGTTTCTCCTTTTGCCTGAGGGTTTCTTCTCGCCTTGCGACATAGACATCCGGCGGCGGCGCGTTGTCGACCCTCGCGTGAAAACGCCGCTGGCGTGATCGTGAGCCGTGGCAGGCAGCTTGACTTGGCATTGCATCCTCACGAGAGCCACATTCACGGTATCTCAGGCAGTCGACTTTGTGCCCCTCGACATCAGAACAACCGAGTGCCAGAATGGCGACCGCTCAGGTCCTGCCGAAACGACGGAGCCCTGCAAGCCTTCCTTGCCGGGGTTCGTATCGTAGCAAGACCCCCAGGGGGTGGTAGTCTCCCCGCCAATGTCAATCAAACGAGACCCATTTTACGCGTTAAGGAGGACCCGAATAGAGCCTGGTCCACCTCCTGTCGTCGGACTATCAGGCGCGCCTTGCGAACCATTCCGAGGAAGTAGAATCCGAGGCGGCCCGAAAATTCTGAGGAAGGTGAAGCGGATCAAGCTGGGGAAGCAGATTTATGGCCGCTTGATGAAGCGCGTGCTGGAGCGGGACGGCTGGCGGTGCCGGAAGTGCGGGTCGCTGGAGAATCTGCAGATCCACCACAAGCTCAAGAGAAGCCAGCAGGGAAATGACTCGCTTGGGAATCTTCTGACCCTATGTGCTTACTGCCACATGGAAGAGCATGGGCAGCTGAGCTACACCATTCCAGCCGCCAGAGTGTGCAGCAAGCCCAAACCACGTGCGAAGTGAAGACCCTGTCTGCAGTAATTTCGGGAGTTGACAATCTGCGGTCGCCGACAAATGGCGACGTACGGGCTCTTGAGGTCGGGGCGGAATGAAATTCTCTGCTCTGGCGCTACCCTCGCCGACGCCAACGAGACTCCCGACTGGCGTATTTACCGCGACTTTGCCCAACCCTTGATTCGCCTCGCCCGCGACCTCTACCGCGACGAGTCGTTCGGCAGGGAAGGGTCCGAGACTGTGTATGCCTTCGACTCGACCACCCTCGATGGGTGTCGGTCACTGTTTCCCTGGGGCCCGTTTCGCCGCCAGAGTGCGGTCCATCTCCATACCTTGCTGGACGTGCGCGGCGGCATTCCGACCCGTGTTGAGGTGAGCGGCGGGCAGGTCCACGACCTCAACCTGCGGGCCGAACTGCGGCTGGAAGCCGGTGCCTTTTACGTGCTCGACCGCGGTGAGGTGGACTTCGCCTGCCTCTACATCTTCCCGCAGGCTGGCGCCTTCTTCCTCACGCGCGCCAAAAAGAACATGCCGTTCTACCGTCGCGCCTCGCGCCCCGTCGACGGCTCAAGGGGAGTGCAGTGCGATCAAACCCTTCTGCCGATAATCTCCACCTGGTGATCGAATCGGTCAAGCCGGACGCCCAGCACAACCGCTCTTCCCGCCTCCTGTTCCTGTGGACGGCGCGGAAAGATGATCCCGATGGCTTGAGGGAATAGGCAGGGAAAAACTCGCGGAGGGATGACGGGCGGTCAGATCCGCAGCTCACGTCCTCGTGTCTTCAGGAACCCAAATAAAGGACGCCGGGGGGCCCCTCCAACCGGTGAAAAGGGTTCCCTTTCATACCGGCGGCGAATCTTCAGACTTTCAAACCCCTTATATAGATAGGGCATATAGAGGGGCGGATTGTTGGTACCAGCAGATGCCCCTCCCCCTTTTGGAGGTATTATGGAGACCAATAAGCAGCAATTCAGGGACGAAGGGGCTCGCAGCGTCAACCTCGGGCGGCACCAGTCCCAATGCACCGTGTGTCAGCATCCCGAGCGCCAGGAAATTGAAGAGGAATGGATTAACTGGGTGTTTCCCACTGGCATTGCCGAAAGACACGGGATTAGTCGTGATGCCCTCTATCGGCACGCTCACGCCTGCGACCTTTTCAGCAAACGCCAAAAGAATCGCAAGTTGATTCTCGAGAAGATCCTGGAGAGAGTGGACTGGGCTCCGATAAGTGGCTCGGCTTTTCTCTCGACATACAAGGTATATGACAAAATCACCAGTGCGGAGGAGGAGAAAGGGCATCTGCAGGGTGAGAACTTCAAGAAATCACTTAAGCAGATGTCGCAGGAGGAACGAGGCGCCTTCGCCCGAGATGGCTCGCTACCCGAGTGGTTTTCAAAGGCGATAGGCGCAACATCAGGTGACGGTCAGGAGGGCGAAAAGGAAAGCCAAGTTACTGAAACCACAAGGGTGCAGTAGCGGGCAAGGTGCAACAGATTCGCTCCCCAAACCCGGAGATTTTCCTCTGGGTTCACCAGGGTCAAGGGCCCTGTACGTGGCCTCGCGGATGGTGGGGACGGAGCGCTCGCGGGGGTATTGTCTGGAACTGGTGTGCGCGGATTTCCTGGCGGGGAGGGGAGTCGTCGCCCGAGGAGATCTTGATGGTGATTCATCGCCTCGTGAAGTTGTTGCCGCTGGAGTATCAGGCGCGCCTCACTGCTCAAGACAG
>JAIQEZ010000014.1 GCA_020073545.1 Terriglobia bacterium
GGGGGCAAGAGAAATTATGAATTTTGAATGCTGAATTATGAATTGCGGAGGTGGGCGGCGAGCGTCTCTTAGCTGCTTACTGCGTTCTGCCTACTGCCTAGTGCCTGCTGCCTACCGCCACTGCCTACTGCCTTCTGCTTACTGCCTACTCTCTCGCGCTTCGGGCAATAGGCGGCGAAACGAAAACGGGTCGGCACGATTGATTTCGCCGTGCCTGCTGACCTGAAGGTCAGCGCTACGACCTCCTGCTGACCTGAAAATCAGCGCTGCCTACTGCCTACTGCCTTCTGCCTACTGCCTACTGCCTGCTGCCTACTGCCTGCTGCCTACTGCCTTCTGCCTACTGCCCTCTGCCTACTGCCCCCGTCCGGGGCCCGGCGCCTGGTCAGAACGCCAGGTAGACGGGGTTTTCGAGAATCTGTTTGAGGGTTTGGAGGAACTTCGCGCCGGTGGCGCCGTCCACCACCCGGTGGTCGCAGGAAAGGGTCAGCCGGCAGCGCCAGCCGACTTCCACGCGCCCGTCCACCACGACCGGCTTCTCCGTCACCGCGCCCACGGCCAGGATGGCGCCTTCCGGCGGATTGATCACCGCGGCAAACTCCTCGATCCCCATCATGCCGAGGTTCGAAACCGAGAAGGTGGAACCCACGTACTCGTCCGGCAGGAGCTTGCGGGTGCGCGCGCGCCCGGCAAGGTCTTTCGTCTCGCGGGAAATCTCCTGCAAGCTCTTCGCATCGCCATTGCGGATGACGGGCGTGATCAGCCCGCCTCCGTCGGTGGCCACCGCCATGCCCAGGTGCACGCGATTGTGATAGCGAATGGACTCGCCTTGGAACGACGCGTTCACCTCGGGATGCTGCCGTAGCGCCGCGGCGCAGGCTTTCAGAATAATGTCGTTGTAGCTGAGCTTGAGGGCGGGGTCGAGCAGGTTCGCAGACTCACGCAGGTCCTTGGCGCGCTTCATATCCACTTCGATGGTGAGATAGAAATGCGGCACGGGAGCCTTGCTCTCGACCAGGCGCTTGGCGATGGTCTTGCGCATGGAGCTGAGCGGCTCGTCGAAAAACTCCGGACCGGTCGGAGCGGCTGGGGGCCGGCGCAGCGGCGTAGGAGCAGGCGCACGCACAGGAGAAGGTGCTTCGCGGCCGGCTGCCGCGCGCGCATGGGAAGGCAGCGCGGCACTGCGCTCCACGTCCTGGCGAATGATCCTTCCACCCGGGCCCGTTCCAGCGATGCTGTCAAGGTCGAGGCCCATTTCCTTTGCCATCTTCCTCGCCAAGGGCGACGCCAGCACACGGCCACTAGACGCAGGAGCGGGCGCGGCCGGGAGGGTTCCTCCCGCCGCGGGGGCAGGCGAGGGAGCGGTGGCAGGAGAAGCCGCCATTGCCTTTCCCGCGGAAGCCGTGGCCGCGGCGCTGGCCGCTGCAGGCGGGGGAGCCATAGCGGCTTTGCCGTCGCCTTTTATTAGCACGGAAATATCCTCGTCGGGCTTCCCGATGACCGCCAGCAATTGGCCCACGGGCACGACCTTGCCGGGCTCCACCAGGATTTTTCGGAGCACGCCGCCACCTATCGCCTCCACTTCCATGTCCACCTTGTCGGTTTCGATTTCGACGACGGTGTCGCCGGTGGAGACGGGGTCACCTTCCTTCTTGAGCCACTTCAGGACCTTGCCCTCCGTCATCGTGTCGCTGCCCTTCGGCATCATTACCTTAACGGCCATCGCCATTCCTCATTTCAATTCAACGCACGGTCGTAGCTTGTAGGGCCACCCCTTGGGGCGGCCTCGGCCGGGGCAAGCCCCGGCCCTACAAACCCTTCTGGCGTGTTTGGGTGCGGCCAAAGGCCGCCGTGCGCCACAAGTTTTTACGCGTGGCCTTGGGCCCCGACTCCTTGCCGGTAGAGCACACGGTAGACGGCGTCCTTCACACGCTGCTTAGCGGGCAGCGCCAGGTGTTCCAGGTTCTTCGCGTAGGGCATGGGAACGTCCGCGCCGGTCACCCGCAGGATAGGCGCGTCGAGATAATCGAAGGCCCCGTGCTGGATTACGTCCACGAACTGCGCGCCCACGCCGTATTGTGGCCAGCCTTCTTCGACTATCACCACGCGATTCGTCTTCTTCACGGAGTTCAGGAGGGTTTCGACATCCAGCGGACGCAGCGTGCGCGGGTCCACCACTTCGACCTCGATTCCTTCCTTTGCCAGGTCCGCGGCGGCGTCCAGAGCCACCAGCAGCATCTTGGAGTGCGCGATCACGGTCACGTCGCGGCCCGGCCGCTTGACATCGGCCACGCCCAGCGGGGTGAGATATTCCCCATCGGGGACTTCGCCGCGCGTGCCATAGAGCACTTCCGACTCGATGAAGACCACGGGGTTGTTGTCGCGGATGGAAGTCTTGAGCAGACCCTTGGCGTCCGCCGGCGTCGCGGGGGTGACAACTTTTAAACCTGGGACGTGACAGAACCAGGCTTCCAGCGACTGCGAGTGCTGCGCGGCGAGCTGGTGCCCGGCCCCGCCCGGCCCCCGCACTACCAGGGGGATGGAAAACTGCCCGCCGGACATGTAGAGCATCTTCGCGGCACTGTTCACGATCTGGTCGAGCGCCAGCAGCGCGAAGTTGAAGGTCATCATCTCCACGATGGGCCGCACTCCCACCATCGCCGCGCCCACGCCGAGCCCCGTAAAGCCCAGCTCCGTAATCGGCGTGTCGAGCACCCGCATGGGCCCGAACTCGTCGAGCAGCCCCTTGCTCACTTTGTAGGCGCCCTGATAGAAGCCCACCTCTTCGCCCATCAGCACGATGGTTTCATCGCGACGCATTTCTTCGCGCATCGCTTGGTTGAGGGCTTCGCGATAAGTCATGATGGACATAGATAGCTCCGAGCTGAACTGGAAGACCTAAAGTAGCGCCGAGCTTCAGCTCGGCATGGTGTTATGTGACCAAACCTGCCGGCGCCGCAAGGCGAGGCCAGCGCTGCACCCCCCACGGCCTAATCCACATACACGTC
Organism: Terriglobia bacterium; assembly: GCA_020073545.1. GTDB lineage: Bacteria > Acidobacteriota > Terriglobia > UBA7540 > UBA7540 > Bog-366. Next base: position 3,009 of record JAIQEZ010000014.1, read on the forward strand.
CGTGCCGAGTTCCTTGGGGTCGGGTTCGGGGCTTCGCTCCGCGAACGCCACCGCCTCCTCAACCATATCGCGGACCTTCTGCTCGAGTTCGTCGAGATACTCCTGGTTGACGATTCCCGTCGCCTCCAGGGCCGCGGTGAACTGCTTGATGGGATCGTGCCGCCGCTGCTCTTCCACTTCCGACTTGGTGCGGTAGTGGCCGTGCGAGGGGTCGGACATGGAATGGCCCATGAAACGGTAGGTGCGCGCTTCGATGAGCGTGGGAGCGGATGCTTGGCGCGCGCGGTCTACGGCCTCTTTGAGTGTTTCGCGGACGGCCAGGACATCCATGCCGTCCACCCACGTGCGTGCCATGTTGTAAGCGCAAGCCTTCTGCGAGAGGTCGTAGAGGGTGGAGGCGCGCTCAATGGGCGTCCCCATGCCGAAGCGATTGTTTTCGCAGATGAAGACCACGGGGAGTTTCCAGAGGGCGGCCAGGTTCAACGACTCATGAAACGAGCCGATGTTGACTGCCGCCTCTCCGAAGAAGCAGAGCGTGACGCGCGATTGCTGGAAATACTTGGAGGCAAAGGCCGCGCCCGCGGCCAGCGGGATCTGCCCGCCCACAATGGCATGGCCGCCCAGAAAACCGCGCCGCTTGTCGAAGAGATGCATCGACCCACCCTTGCCCTTGGAGACGCCGCTCTGCTTGCCGCAGAGTTCCGCCATCACTTCGCCGGGATCCATGCCCCGGACCAGCGCGTGACCGTGCTCGCGGTAGGAAGTGAAAATGTAGTCGTCGGGTTGGGTAGTGGAAAGGGCTCCCACCGCCACCGCTTCCTGCCCGATGTAGAGATGACAGAAGCCCCCGATTTTCCCCAGCGTGTAGAGTTCTGCGGCTTTTTCCTCGAAACGGCGGACGAGCAGCATCTGCTCCAACATGGTCTTGAGCAGGGTGAGATCCTCGCGCCGCGCCCGCTCTTCCATGGTCCCCGCCGCAGGTTGGCCCGGCGCACACATGAGATCGGCCAGGTTGGCCGTCTTCGTGGCGGCGTTGGATGATTTCATCGCTACCCTCCTCAGATCTCCCCCCAAGAAAAAGACGTCTTGTACAAAGGTCACCCGCTGCCGACAGGCCCAGCCCCAAATCCCAAAAACTCTGTGCCTATATCCTACCAATTTTAATCGGTTTCTCGAATGAGCGAAACCCCAAAGATAGGTCCGAGGGGCGCGAACCTCAGCCGGCAGCCGTTCCACCACGTTTGTGGGCACGCTTTTAACAAGACCATATTCTCCCACGTTCGCGGGAGCTGTCCAAGGGCTCGGCGGCTCAGTCGGCGAGGATACTGCGTGTTCCCCCTTGAGTAGGCCGGGTTTTTAATTTCCCCGTTCCTTCTGGACCACACGGCGCTGGACACGCGCGAAATTATTCCGCAAAATACTGGTGGGGCCCGCAAGTTGTTCCCCGGTGGCCCCGCATTCTGGATGGTGCACATTGGGAACTCCCCAGACCCCGCCAAGGGAAACGATCCCCATCGCCGATTACGTGCAAGGCAGCTTTGTGCCACTTTCCCATCTCACGCACGAGTGGGAATTCCACGCCGGACTCACGCTGAGTCCTGCGGAAGAGCGCACCATGGTGCGCGAGCCGGCACAGGCCGTCCCGGCAGTCATTGCGGAACGCCTGGGCAAGGTGCGGGTGTTGGCCGTTCCTTACATCGCCTGCCTGGAAACCGGCGACGTCGTCACCCGGCTGAAACCCAAAGGCGAAGCGCACACCGCGGCGTGGGTGGAGACGCCGGAGCGGATCAACCTGCTCGTCGCTTGCCGAGAACTTGACGCCCACGACACGGGGTTCGAGCTCCTGGGGAGCGTGGCGGAATTACTTCGACCGCGCCTGACGGACTCGGAACTCGCGCACTATAGCCAGCTTCTGGAGGAGGAAATTCGTCACGGCGTGCGTGGCGAAATTGATGAGGAAGCCTTGAATGCGAAGCAGGTTCACCTGACCAATCGCACGGCACGCCGGCAGCGTTCCCAATTCGAGCGCTACCGCGACATTTCTTTCGTGAGCACTGCCGCCGAGTACATCCACGGCTTGTGGCATGACGTCCAGATTCGAGTCGGTGCCGATCACCTTCCGGTCGCGCAATTGCGACGGCGGATGAACCTGATGGCCGAGCTTTTCCCTCCCAACCCCGGCTACCGCGTGTTTGATGAGACCATAGAGAAACCGGATAGTAGTTCCCGGGAGGATTAGACACATGAGTCCGTTTTGCCAAAGAAGTCCATTTTCTAAGCAAATAGGGCTAGATGCGGCTAGCGCCCATGTTAACCGAAGCAAGCGGTGGGGAGCACGATGGCCTCTGTAGTTGAAACCGCGAGTAGGGACTGCCCATCCCATCTTGGAGGACAACATGTCGTTACTTGCAGGCAGACGAGCGATCGGGATGAGTCATTTCCCGCAAAATTGTCAGAGATTTCGCGCAAATGGTTTCCCTGCAATCAGCTAGATGATCATGAAGAACTGCTAACTTTTTCCATATCCTGCTTGTAGAGGAAATTGACAGCTGCCTGCCGCTGGAATTGAGAATGCTCCCATCCGGTTGGGTGTGTTAGATCGATGGCAATTTGTCCGTTTCTGACCATACACCCCTGCTTCGGAGGTTCTGCTCCATGAAGCTCATTCAGATAGTCCTGCTAATAACGATTGCTGTCTTCATCGCGGTCCCATTCAGCGTGGGCAAGGCTGAATACGGCAGGAAGGAAAGCACGGCATGCACCTTCTGTCATCCGCCCGTGAAGTTTAAGGAACTCACCGACGCGGGGAAGTATTACAGGGAGCACGACCACTCTTTGCAGGGATACAAGGCAGGAGAAAGTAAGTAGCTCGGCACCGTCGGCCGCGGGGGCCAGGGGACCCAACCCACGGACGAACCCTCGCTCCCTTCCTGTCGAGCTCTGGGTGTGCCTGCTAGTTTATGGTTCTGTCCATCGGCTACAAAGCCAGGCAGGTCGCCCCGGGGGAAGAAAGGACCTAGATTTTGGCGGAACGCGCAAATCCCAGCAAGGGTAATCACCAGGAAGCTCGGGGCAAGCTGCGAGAAGACGTTGCGCGCTTCGTTCGTCCCGCCTTCTATCTGAGTCAGAATTTGATCAGCCGGGTCGGTGTGGTGCTGACCACGACCGCCGGCATCACCCTGGTCATTGCGTTCGCATCGCTAGTGCTGGGTTATCGCCCGAACCCTTACGCGGGGATTCTGGTCTATCTGATTCTGCCCCCGATCTTTGTGGTCGGGCTAGTGCTGATTCCGATCGGCATCTACCGGGATTATCGCCGGCAACGCCGACTGGGCACGCTCCCTACGACATACCCCACAGTTGATTTCTCGCATCGGGGGGTGCGCAGCACGGCCATGTTTGTCGGCGTCATGACCGCCCTCAACGTTCCGATTTTCGCGATTGCCAGCTACAGCGGGACCGTCTACATGGAGTCTACCCAGTTCTGCGGCCAAACCTGTCATCAAGTGATGCAGCCGGAATTCACGGCTTACCAGCGCTCTCCGCACGCGCGCGTACCGTGCGTCGAGTGCCACATTGGCGCGGGGGCGCCTTGGTTCGTGCGCTCCAAGATTTCAGGCAGCTACCAAGTTCTGGCCGTGACGTTCAACCTCTACCCGCGGCCTATTCCCACCCCTATCCACAACTTGCGTCCGGCAAGGGAAACCTGCGAACAGTGCCACTGGCCCGAGCGGTTCTCCGGAGACAAGCTTGTGATCAAGACGAAGTTTGCCGACGACGAAAAGAACTCCGTAGCCAAAACGGTGCTGCTGGTTCATATCGGTGGACGGAGTCTGGATCGCAAGCTGGTCGGGATTCATGGCCGCCACCTGGGGCTGGTGACTTACCTCGCCGCGGACAGCAAGCGGCAGGAGATTCCCTGGGTGAGCTATCGAAACGAGGACGGAACCGTCACGGAATTCGCCTCGACGGAGACTCCCCCGAAGGCAGACCTGCTGGCGTACGGTGCACGACGTACCATGGATTGCATGGACTGCCACAACCGTCCGACCCACACCTTTGACATGCCGGAAAGCGCCGTGAATCGGGAAATGGCGGCGGGCCGGATCAGTTCTTCTCTCCCCTTCATTCACAAGGTCGCGATTGATCTCCTGAAAAAGGGCTACACCAGCCGTTCGGCGGCTCAGACCGAGATGCCTGAAGCCCTGCGAGAATACTATCGGAAGAATTACTTCGCGATCTACGATTCTCAGCGCGCGCCCATCGAAGAAGCCGCGAAGGCACTCCTCTATATTTACGACGGGAACGTTTTCCCTGAGATGAACATCGCCTGGGGAAGCTATCCGAACAATCTCGGGCACAACGATTTTCCTGGCTGCTTCCGTTGCCACGATGGCAATCACAAGTCGAAAGGCGGGCGCGAGATTACGCAGGACTGCAACGCCTGCCATTCACTCCTGGCCATGGATGAGCCCGACCCCAAGATTCTGCACGAGCTGGCGGGAGGGAACTAATGCAAACGCAGCGTGCCCCGAATTACATTCGCACTCCTCGGTCGCCGCGGCGACAGAGGGTGCCCGAGGGACGAGGGCGGGGGTCTCCACCGCCGGCGCGCAGACTTAACAAGCCTTTAAACGTTCGTATAGGTTGTTGATCCCACGCGGGAATGATCTGGCGTAGCTTTTTCTTTTATTTTTGGACGCCAGGCGCGATAGAATCTACTCAAGGAGGATTCCATGAGGTTGCTTAAGGTTCTGGTTGCCCTTGCCATTTTAAGTGGTTCGCTGCTGACCCTGGCTACCGCGAAGCCTGAATACGCCAAGAAGGAAGGCAAGGCCTGCACGTTCTGTCACGTCAAAATGGGTTCGAAAGAGTTGACCGACGCAGGGAAGTACTACAAAGAGCATAACCACTCGCTGGAAGGCTACAAGCCTGCTGCGAAGACGTAAGACCTGACCGCTGATTGGAATTGGTTTCGCCAGCAAGCCGCAGGCCCAAAGCTAGACACCCGCACTGTGGCGGCACGGAGCGTCTCAGGGCAGAAGCCCTGTGGCGTTCTGCCGCGACCCAGCGTGGTGCGGGAGGGCCTGTGTGGAAAGATCGGCTGTAGTGGGTTGACCCGGTGTTCCCACAGGCTCGCTGGGGCGCCCGACTTGATGGCGTCAAGCGCCTCGTCGGCAAGGGGATCCTCGCCGGACCACGACGCGCGGTGAGGCTCGGCAGCCCAACCCACGAGGATTGACAGACTGGACGCGCCCGCACGCTCGCGCGCCAGGGGTGGTGTGAACAGGTTTCCCAAGGACGACAAGGAGGGGCGGTTCCCATGCCAAGTTCCGAGCAGAGGGCGGACAAGCCTATCCAGACTGGACGCAGGTGGGTGAACGTCCTCCTGGGGAGCGGCCTCGTCGCCTCCGTGGTCTCGTTCCTTTACCCGGCCATCCGTTACATCATCCCTCCGCCGGTCGCGGAATCCACCAGCCGGTCGGTGGTGGCCGCCAAAGTGGACGAACTCAAACGGAACTCCGGGAAGGTCTTTAAGTTCGGCTCAAAGCCCGCCTTGTTGGTACGGACCGCCGACGGCACGTATCGCGCCTTTTCCGCTGTGTGCACGCACTTAAACTGCACGGTTCAATACCGCGAAGACCTCCATCAAATCTGGTGTGCTTGTCATAACGGACTGTACGATCTGGAGGGACGAAACGTGAGTGGCCCGCCGCCTCGGCCGCTACAGATGTTTGAGGTTCACGTCCAGGGCGAGGACGTGGTGGTCACGCGGAGCGCCTAACGATGAGCAGGTTATACCGCCGCACTCTTGCCTGGTTTGACGAACGGTTCGGCGCCGGAAGTGTGGAGGAGTTCCTCCGTCACAAGACTATTCCCGTGCACCGGCACAGCCTCTGGTATTACTTCGGCGGCATGACCCTGTTCCTCTTCATTATCCAGGTGCTCACCGGGATCCTGCTGTTGCTTTATTACCGCCCCACGCCGAACGACGCCTTCGAGAGTGTTCAGTACATGGTAACGCAGGTTCGCTTTGGCTGGCTGATCCGGTCCATACACAGTTGGTCGGCGAACCTCATGATCTTCGCGGCGTTCGTTCACATGTTCAGCGTTTATTTCTTGAAGGCCTATCGCAAACCCCGCGAACTCACCTGGATAAGTGGGATGTTGCTGCTCTTCGTCGTCCTGGGGTTTGGTTTCAGTGGCTACTTGCTTCCCTGGAACACGCTGGCTTTCTTTGCGACCAAGGTGGGAACGGAGATGGCCGGCTCGGTTCCGATCATCGGAAAGTGGCTGCTGATTTTTCTGCGGGGCGGTGAAGAAGTGACCGGCGCGACCCTGACTCGTTTCTTCGGGTTCCACGTCGCGGTTTTGCCCGGGCTGGCCACGATGCTGCTGGCCATACACCTCTTTTTGGTGCAACAGTTGGGAATGAGTGTGCCACCGGGCGTCGAGCGAGCCATCGCCGAGGGGCGCAAGCCGGCTCGCTCCACGCCCTTCTTCCCCAATTTCTTGTTGCGCGACATCATCGGTTGGTACGCCGCATTGGGCGCGCTGGGCGCGCTCGCCGCCGTCTTTCCCTGGGAACTGGGCACGAAAGCAGATGCTTTTGCTTCGGCTCCGGCAGGAATCCGCCCCGAATGGTATTTCCTGTTCATGTTTCAGACGTTGAAATACCTTCCGGCGAAGGTCCTTTTCGTGGACGGCGAATTGTTGGGCATCTTCGGATTCTCGGTGGCGGCGCTGGTTTGGGTCGCGGTCCCGTTCCTCGACCGGCGAATCGGCTTCGGGCGAGTCACGCGTTTCTTTACGGGCTTGGGAGTCTTCGCGCTCGGGTACATGATCGTCCTCTCGTTGTTGGCTTTAAGGTAGCGAAGCCAAGGCTGCTGGAAGGGCTCACGTTGTGAGAATGCGGCGGTGATTGCCATTGCCGCCACCCTGGATCGTCATGAAAACTACGCTTGCAACGCTCCTCATGTTAATCGGCGCGCTGGGCGCCGCTGCGGCGGATTCCGGCAATAGCTCCTGCATCACTTGCCACGCCCTGCTGGAGGAACCCAAGTTAGTGAATCCGGCCAAGCTCTTCGATAGCGACATTCATCATCAGGCGGGACTGACCTGCGCGGACTGCCACGGCGGGGACCCCAACGATGAATCCATGAGCGCCATGAGTCGAACGAAGGGTTTTCGGGGAGTCCCGAAGAAAGCCCGCATTCCGGACTTCTGCGCGCGCTGTCATTCCGACATTGCATACATGCATCGCTTCAATCCCAAGATGCGCGCTGACCAGTTGAGCCAATACCTCACCAGCGTGCACGGCAAGCGGCTAAAGCAAGGCGACACCAAGGTGGCCGCCTGCGTGGATTGCCACGGGATCCACAACATTCTGGCCGTCTCCGATACGCGCGCGCCTGTCTACCCGGCAAACGTGGCGTCCACTTGCGCGCACTGCCACGCCGACGCCGCCTACATGAAGGACTACCAGATTCCCACCGACCAAGTGGCGCAATATCAGAAGAGCGTCCATGCCCAGATGCTCGCACAGGGTGACGTCTCTGCGCCTACTTGCACGACGTGCCATGGCAACCACGGCGCCACTCCACCAGGCGTCAGTTCCGTAGCCAACGTCTGCGGAACTTGCCACGTCGTCTTCGCCCAACTCTTCGAGAAGAGCCCGCATCAAGCCGCCTTCGCAAGAATGGGACTGCCGGGCTGCGTTCAGTGCCATTCCAACCATGAGATTGTGAAACCCTCGGATGAGTGGGTCGGGGTCGGAGCGAATTCGGTCTGCTCCACCTGTCACGCTTCCGGTGATCCTGGCTACCGGAGCGCGCAAGCCATGGCCCAGGATCTCGCCCGATTGAACCTCGCCATCGTGCGAGCGGATACCAATCTGGACACCGCCGAGCGCAAGGGGATGGAAGTCTCCAGCGCCAAGGTTGAACTCACGAACGCGCACGAAGCCCGGGTCAAAGCGCGTGTCAATGTGCACACGTTCCGGGATGAAGAAGTGAGGAAGATTACAGATCAAGGTTTGGAGATCGCCACGCGCTCCGACCAGGCAGGCGTGGCGGCAATCGAGGAGCTGAACTTCCGCCGCAAAGGTCTGGGAATCTCCCTCATCACGATCCTCGTGGCCATCGCAGGACTGTATCTGAAAATCCGCCAAATCGAATCGCGCCAGAAGGGCTAGGGGCTGCCCTTTGTTGAGTCATTCCCACGAACGCGGGAATCCAGCGGAGGGGAAGGACCGCGCCACTTTTGCCTTTTGATCTCGCTCATTTGACCGGACACATGAATTGCCGCTGGGCAGCCGACGGGGGCGCGGGCCGCTTTGTGGGATCAGAGGCCGGCGAAACAGAACGGGATTCCCGCCCTGCCTGCGCAGGCAGGTTTCGCGGGAATGGCACGCTCCCGCACTCCGTAACGCCTAGCGCCACGGTGAGACCATATCCTGCGTCTCGCACAGGCGCACGCGCGCGTCAACGGCGCGGAAGTCCTTGCCCTCAGGGAAGACCAGCAGGGGATTGATCTCAATTTCCGCGAGCTCCGGCAATTCCTCCACGAGTTGTGAGAATCTTTGCAGGATTTCCGCGAGCGCGGCCAGATCCACAGGAGCTTCTCCGCGCACGCCCTCCAGGAGGCGATAGCCGCGAATCTGCCGGATCATTTCTTGCGCCTCGAGGTCCGTGAGGGGCGGCACACGGAAAACCACGTCCTTAACGGTCTCCACGTAAATGCCGCCCAGCCCGAACATCACGAGCGGCCCATACGTCGGGTCTTGCGTCATTCCCACAATGACTTCGCGCCCGCCTCGCACGTATTCCTGAATCAGGAACCCCAGGCTCGCATCAGCCGGCGCTGCTTTTTCTCGATGCCGGGCAACGGAATCCGTCATCCTTTCCGCGGCAGCCAGCAATTCCTCTGGATCGCGAACATCGATAACCACGCCTCCGGCCTCCATCTTATGAACCAATTCCGGCGCCATAGCTTTGAGGACGACCGGGTAGCGAAGACCTCGGGCCACGCGCTTCAGTTCTTCCAGGTTCCCCACCGAGGTGGACTTCGCCACAGGAATTCCGTAATACCCGATCAGGCGGAGGCTTTCCTCCGCCGTCAATTGGGATCGTCCCTGATGGTGGATCTCTTGCATGAGCTCTTCCGCCGCGCCGCGTCGAACCTCGAAACGCTTCAACTCTCCCACCGGCCGTTCGCGCCACACTCGATAGCGCTCTAAGGCTGCCAGGGCGTTTACCGCCGACTCCGGGAAGATGTAAAGGGCCATATGGTTCGGATGGTCACGGTTCAACCCAGTGAAAAACTCTTCCGTTGCCATCATGACACCTATAACCGGTTTCATATACTGGTGACGCAACTCTTCCAGTCCCAAAACGATGTCCATGGCGCTGATCATCATGGGAGGAACAAAGACGACGAGCAGCATATCGACGGAGTCATCTTCCAGCAGAATACGCGCGCAGGCGTCGTACCTGCCGCGATCCGATTTGCCTGTCATGTCCACGGGGTTCTGGATGCTGGCCTCGGGAGGAAGCAACCGGCCGAGCTCCTGGCGCGTCCGCTCGGAGAAACTCGCCATGCTAAGCCCGTTGGCAATAGCGGTATCTGTGGCCATGATGGCGGGGCCGCCGGCATTGGTGAGAATGCCCAACCGGTTCCCACGCGGCAGAGGATTCTTGGAGAACGTGAGGGTGAGATCAAACAGCTCTTCCACGGTGTTCACGCGAATGACGCCGCATTGCTCCAGAAGCGCGTCCGTGGCGATGTCGAGGCCCTGACACGTGGCAAGCGCTCCCGTGTGAGACGTGGCAGCGCGCGCGCCCGCCTCCGTCCGGCCGGACTTCACCACCAGCAGGGGTTTCCGCCTCGAAACCCGCCGGCAGATTTGCATGAAGTGTTTGGCGTCTCCGAACGATTCGAGATACATCAGGATCAAGTCCGTTTGCGGATCATCCTCCCAATACTGCAGCAGGTCGTTGCCGGAGACGTCGGTCTTGTTGCCCAGACTCACGAAGTACGAAAAGCCAATGTCCATTTGCCGCGCGATATTGAGGATGGCCACGCCCAGCGCTCCGCTCTGCGACATGAAGGCAATTCGTCCCGGCAGGGGGAGCGTGGGCGCAAAAGTCGCGTCCATGCGCACCGCGGGCTCGGTATTGATCACCCCCATGCAATTCGGCCCGATCATCCGCATGCCATAGTGCTCCACCCGTTCACCAAGTGCGGCTTCGAACCTCTTCCCTTCTTCGCCCGTTTCCGAGAAGCCCGCGGTGATAACCACCAGACCTTTCACTCCCTTTTTCCCGCAATCATCGATCACGCTCAGCACCTCGCCGCGGGGCACCACGATGATGGCCAAATCGAGCGAGTCAGGAATCGACGACACGGTGGGAAAGGCCTTAATAGAGTGAATAAAATCAGCCTTCGGGTTAACCGGAAAGAGCTTGCCATGGAAGTCAAACTCGATGAGTTGATGCAGGATTTCACGGCCGATCGATCCCTCGCGCCGTGAGGCGCCCACCACGGCGATGGATTTCGGCTTAAGGATAGGGTCCAAAGGGTTCACAGGAATTCCTTTCGCGAGGGCGAGCCCAGCGTTGAACGAACGCCGGAGGTCGCGGAATCCGAGGTGACCGCCACACCCGTCAAGCCTCCATTGAAAGCTCATTCAACTGCCAAGTCAACGGGAGATCAGCGGCAAATGAAGCGTGACGAGCAACAGAGTCCGGTGTCCGAGGTCCGGAGTTCGAAAGCGAAGGGCGGCGCGCCCGCAAGGGGCACGGGACGAGCAGGATGGCGAGCCGCGACAATTCCTCATGGAAGAATCGGCCGAACGCCGAGCGCTAACGATCAAGGTTTCAGGACAACTTTGATTCGAGTGGAATCCGGCTTTACAAGTTCTTCGAAGATTCTCTGGCCGTCTGCCAAGGGCGCTTCACTGATCCAGTCCGCCGTCGCCAAGCGGCCATCGACAATCCAGTCCACCGCTTTCTGAAATTCCCGACGGCTATAAGCAAAGGCGCCTGCCAGCCGGATTTCGCGCCGGATGATTTCCACGCAATCGAGGGCGGTTTCCTGCTCTCCCAACCCGGCCAGGATGATAAGCCCGCCCGGCCGCACCAGCCGCAGGGCCAATTGGCGCGTCACTGAGAATCCTGCGGCATCAAAGATCACGGCGCAGCCTTCCTCACCGAAGAAGCGCTGGAGTTCCTCGAGGGCGTTGGCCTCCTTGGGGTTGACGGTCAGGTCTGCGCCCAGCTTGCGCGCGATTTCGGAACGATGAGGGTTGATCTCCACGACGGCGACATTCGGGAAGTTCAGTTGATGCGCTGCTTCGAGGCCCATCAACCCCAGGGGCCCGGCGCCCAGAATGGCCAACGGACCACGCTCCTGTCCGACCAGGCCTGCCATGTGCAGACCACACGCCAGCGACTCAGCCAGAGCTGCGCGGGTGAAATCCACTTCTGCCGGGATGGGGTTGAGGTTAGCGATGGGAACCTTCAAATATTCGGCGAAACCTCCCGCCACCTGCAGCCCCAGCACTTTCCGGCGCGGGCAGAGGTAGTCGCGTCCCGACGAGCAGTAAGCACAGTGGCCGCACCCCAGGATGGGATAGACCGTGACGCGCGTGCCAGGACCTACTGCCGCCTGTGCACTGCGGACCTCGACAACTTCCCCCGCCATCTCGTGACCGAGCACGAGCGGAGGAACACGGCCGCGGCTGTGCCCCAGCCAGCCGTGCAAGTCCGAGCCGCACACGGCTGCAGCATGAATATGAACCAGGGCGTCGCCCGGCCCCAGCTCGGGGTCGGGCCAATCCTGATACTCGAGCTTGCGCGGTGCAGTGTAGACAAGGGCCTTCATGGAACCCTCTCCCAAGGTCACGGAAGTGAATCGTGAAGTGCAGCCCAAACCGGCAAAGAGCCTTTCGACAAAAGCCTTTTACGAGGACTGAGCCAGTAACTCGGCGCGAACGTTCTTCAAGACATACAGAGCGCGCTCGACGCCGACCTCGCCGGGAAGAATGGGGTCTTCATTCTCAATGCTCATGATTCCCTGGAAGTCGATGTCCGTGTACGCCTTCACTACGTCCTTCCAGAGTTGCGCGCCGTGACCATACCCGACCGCGCGGAAGAAGACCGAACCCTCGGCGGCCTTTGCGGGGTCTTCTGGAAAGTTCAACACCCCAAACCTCGCAGCGACATCCTTGACAATCACCGTGTCTTTCATGTGCGCATGATAGATGGCGCCTTGCTTGCCGAGGTAATGGATGACCTCGATAGGATCGCAGCCCTGCCAGAACAAGTGGCTGAGGTCGCAGTTGGCCCCGATTTCTTCACCCACGGCATCACGCAGCTTCATCAGCGTCTTCGGGTTGTACACGACGAAGTTGGGATGCATTTCCAGAGCGATCTTACGAATGCCGTGTTCGCGCGCAAACTTCACAGCTTGTTTCCAATACGGAATTACCTTTTCGTCCCACTGATACTTCAGCACCTGGTCAAATTCCGGAGGCCAGCGGTAAGTGGCCCAGTTGGGCATCTTATCCGCGGGCGAGCCGCCCGGGCAGCCGGAGAATCCCACAATGACCGGCACTTCCAGTCGCTCGGCCAGAAGGACGGTGTTTCGGAGAGATTCGTCATCTCGTGCCGCAATCTTCGGGTCGGGGTGAACCGGGTTGCCATGGCAACTCAACGTGGCCACCAGAATCTTGCGGTCTTCAAATTTCTTTTTCCAGGCTCGGGCCTTGGCAGGATCGGCGAGAAGCTCCGCGACCGGGCAATGCTTGGCGCCGGGATAACCTCCCGTGCCGATCTCCACTGCCTCAATTCCGAGCGCAGAAATCTTCTCGAGCATCTCTTCGAGCGAGAGGTGATTGTAAACAGGATCAAAGACGCCAATCGGAATCTGGCGGGACGGCTTGGGTGCAGGGGGGATAGGGGGTTGCGCCGGCGGAGTTTCACCCGCCGTCGGCGCCACGCCCCGCCCCACAGCCGGCGCGGTCGCGATCAAACTCCCTGTGGTTGCCAAGAATCCTCTTCGGCTCAAAGAACGCGGGTCTTTTCCTTTGGTCATTTCATCACCCTCCTACGTCGTGCTCGGAAGTATACGGCAAAAGTCGTCGTGTGTTGCATCGCAATGTCGCCGCTGCGAACCAGATCCGCAAAACAGAACCGAGTGCGGCTGGACGCACGTCTGGCAGGAATCTATAATCACTCCCGCCACCTTCAGGGGGATTCATGAATCATTGCAGAGAGACCTTCAGGCGCACGACTTACAGAAGTGCGAACCCGCAAAAGGCGCTCGCGTTCGCACTTCTGAGCACACTGCTGGCTGTGAGCTGGGTTGTTTGGCCGCCAAGCTCGAAGCTGAACGCTCGTGCGCGGACATCACTGCAGGCGGTCACGGATCAGACGAGCTACAACGTTGGCTCGGAAGTCCGCCTGCAGATTCTTCTTCCCACACCACAAGAGGTCACATCAGTTCCCCTCGACGTTGTCGCTTTCGTTCGCTACGCGGGTGAAGACCGACCCTTGAACAGGGATGGGACGACAATCCTGTCGAACCTCTCTCTTGCCCGCGAGGCGTCGGCGGGCGGCTATCGGACTTTATGGGAAATTCCGATCGAGGCGCGCACCGGAAGGTACGAAATTGATCTGGTGGCGCGAGACTCCAAAACGCGCGAGGAGGTTCTGAACGTGCCGCGGGCCGCGTCGTTCGCGGTGCATCGAAAACTCGTCGAGATCGATCGAATTCAGCTCAACAAGGCATTCTATGCTCCGGGAGATGTCGTTGCGTGCCGTGTTTCCCTTCACAATCTCACCGATCACAGGCTCGAAGGCCTGCGCGTGGAGTTTTCGGATCGTTACTGGCCCTGGATCGCCGGCCCCGCGGAGCTCGCGGCAGCGAGCATCGTCACGTTGACGGATAGGTTATCGTTCTTGCCAAAAGGAGAGGAGCAACTTTCGTCCGAGCATGCGGCGGTCGCAAAAGCCGTCTCCGGACCCGCGGTTCATCAGTATGGAGTTGTCGTCTGGGACCGGGATCGCAAGACCGTGTATGACATCGCCCTCAGCCCCCTGGTTTTCATCAATCCCCCTGGAGTGGATGCGCCCAAGCCTTACCCTGGGCAATACATTTACCCCAAGCTGGATGGGGTCAACACCGCAAGCTATCGGCAGTTCCATCCCAAACCATTCAGTGCGGGTGCCATTCAGTTTGATACTGGCCACTCGATGTTCGCGTCGGGGGCCGAAGCCACAGTGAAATTCTCGATTGTAAACCCGACGGACAGCACTTGGCGCCGGGTGTCGGTGCGGGCGCGTCTGGTTGGTCCCAACGAGAAACAGCAAGCGACGCAGGTTGTGGCGGAGGGAGTTGACCTTAACCCGCACGGCGCGCCATTGGTGAAGGAAGCGAAGTTCAGCCTTCCGCAGAACGCGAGTGGACTCTACCAAGTGCGGGTTGAGCTAATCGAGGCCTTAGGACAGGCGCTCGCCTCGAACGCGCTCGAACTCGGCGTCAATCCTCTTCCCAAGTCCGTGGTGCTGTTCTGCGCGCACGAGGACGACGATGGAACGCAGATGGGGATGATTCGCGCCGCGGTGGAGAACCACATTCCTTTACACGTGGTTTACCTCACAAGTGGCGATGCAGGCGCCTGCGATCGCTACTATGAGCATTCCTGCGGCCCGGCCGAGGCGTTGAACTTTGGAGCCCTCCGCATGGAAGAAGCGCGCGCTGCGCTGGGCCACCTCGGCGTGCCGCGCGAGAACATTCTCTTCCTGGGTTTGCCGGATGGCGGTTCGGGCAAGATCTGGTACGACCACCCTCGGTCGTCTGATCCGTATCTTTCTGTTCTGCTGGCGAGCGACCATGCACCCTACGACGGTCTCTTCCGGCCGAATCTGCCGTTTTCCCGGGAGGCTGTCGTCGAGGCGGTGGAAGAGATTGTCAAGAAGTTTCAACCCGAAGTCGTCTTCACTGCACACCCGCCTGCGGAGGGTCACATCGACCACATCGTGACCAACTATTTCGTTGTGAAGGCACTGCAACAATTGCTCCGCGAGGGCGCCATCCCAGCCAACCTCGAAGTGCGCGTGGACCGCATCTTTGACCCCAAGAGCCATCCCGCTACTCCCTACCATTATGAGGATCACATGTTCCATGTCTCGGGCGAAGCAATGGCGCTGGCTCAAGAGGCTGGATGGTATTATCAATCGCAGGGAGGCAACCGGGCGCAAGGAAACCTGCGCACCTGGGATCAACTGCCCCGCAGCGAAGGCTACCGCAAAATGTTAGACTGGAAGGAGCACGAAGGGTGGAACGAGAAAGAGTGAAGCATGGAAACACCACGCGAGTGGGCGAGAGGATATAACCGCCAAGAGATGAACGAAGAGGCTGATGGGCATAATCCGGGCGCCGAGACGCTGGAGGTGTCTCGCCCGGCTTCAGAACTTCCCACCGAGCCGTTCCCATGCCCAGCGTGCGGCCAGATGCTCGCCGCCTCGTGTCGTGTTTGCGTGGCTTGCCGGCACGCCATCGATCCTGCGGAGATCGCCAGGCCACCGGCTGCGGCGGTGTTAGCAGCACCCACGCGGGTTGAAGAGGCCAAACCGGGGCCAGTACGTTTCCCGTGGCCTCTTTTCTTTGTAGTCCTGGGGATCTCCTTTTTTCTTGCGCAAATCTTCCTCGAACTCTGGGGAGCACAGAAGGCGCAATTGGCGATGGCGGGAGTGCAGACTCTTGCCGGCATCTGGGTGTTCTTCGACGCGCTCTGGCAGCGCATCTCCCGGCCGTTACGGTGGGGGGTGGGCTCGATGCTGCTGCCGGTTATTGTTTTTCCCTGGTACCTGGCGCGAAGAAGGCTGCCGCAGTCGCCGTGCCCGTTCGTAGAAGCGGACGTGCGACCGCTCACGCGTTTCCTGCTTTTTGCCCTGATCGTTTTCGTCCTGCTGAGCGTAATTTTCTATTTCGTGCAGGGTCCGGCGCCGCGGTAGCGAAGCAGGGGGCTCCACATTTCTAGTTGGGGATCAGTGCTCCATCCGACGCCTGGCAGATGTAAACCTCGGCCTTGAGGCCAAGCGCTTCCTGATAACCCTTCGCAACGGCGAGCGCGAAAGCTTCCGCGGCGTCAGCGTGCACCAAGTTGACGGTGCACCCGCCGAATCCCGCTCCCGTCATGCGCGCGCCCAACACGCCGGGCTGCTTCCAGGCGAGCTCGACGAGCGTATCAAGCTCCCTGCAACTCACTTCGTAATCATTCCGCAAGCTCTCATGGGATTCATTCATCAATTCACCGAACCGCTCCAGGTCGCCGCTTTCGAGAACCTTGACGGCCTCCAGCACGCGCTGATTTTCCGAAACCACGTGGCGTGCCCGGCGCAGGAGCAGTTCGCTCAGCACTCCGCGAGCGGTCTCGAGATCCGACATCTTCACATCGCGAAGCGACTTCACCGCGAGGCCGGTGCTTGCGATCCGCGCTACAGCCTGGCGGCACTGCTTCAGCCGGACTTCGTACTCGGATTGCGCCAGGGCGCGCTTGACCCCGGAGTTGCAGACCACAATTTTCACGTCCGCAGCGAGCGGCACGTGGCGATAGGAGAGATCGCGGCAGTCGAGAAAGAGCGCGTGGTCCCGCCGTCCGAGCGCCGAGATGAACTGATCCATGATCCCGCAGGGCACACCGACGAATTCGTTTTCCGTGCGCCGCGAGAGCTTGACAACGTAGACAGGATCGAGGTCCAGGTTCAGAAGCTTCTTCCAGAACGTTGCCGCGCCGACTTCCACCGCGGCCGAGGAACTCAGCCCGGCCTCGCGGGGGACGTTGCCCCCGAAGGCGATATCCGCGCCGCTGAGGCGATGGCCATCTTCCTCCAGGAATTTCGAGACGCCGCGCAGGAAATTACTCCAAGTGTGCTGCGTGTCCTTCTGAACCTCATCCAACCTGAAGTCGACGGAGGCTTGGAAATCGCTCGAATAGGCGCGCACGCAGCGGTCCGTACGGCGGCGGCCCGCATAAGTGATCGTACGGTCGATGGCAGCGGGAAGCACGAAGCCATCGTTGTAATCCGTGTGCTCGCCGATCAAATTGACGCGGCCGGGCGCCCGCACCACGACTTCCGGTTTGGTTCCGTAGGCCTTCTGAAATGCTTGCTCAATCACATGAACCTGCCCTTGACCCGAAGTTTCAAGCCAGTTCCGCAGCACGAACGGGGGGAATGGCCCGCAATTCCGCAGCCTTCTCTTCGGCCAGTGAATCGTTCAGAAAAGTCCCTGCGCCGGATTCGACGCTGGCCAAGTACTTGAGTTTATCCTTACTGCGGTGGGGTGGATAAAACTCAATGTGGAAATGAAAATACGGATACTGCCCCCGGGTGGGAGCTTGATGCAACAGCATCATGTACGGGAAGGACATCTGATAAAGGTTGTCGTATTTCAAGGTAACCCACTTTACGATTTCAGCGAGCGAGCGTTCTTCCGAGGCCCGGAAAGCTTCCAGTGTTCCGAGATGACGCCGGGAGAAAATGTGGACCTCAAACGGCCAACGTGCGTAAAAGGGAATGAACGCCGTGAAAGCGTCGTTCTCCGCGATGATGCGCCTGCCGCCGCGACGCTCCTTCTTGAGGATATCGCAGAACAGGCAGCGTTTGTGAGTGCGCTGGTGAGCGCGAGCGGCCGCCAGCTCTTTTTCCAACCGGGGCGGGATCAGTGGAAAGGCGTAGATCTGCCCATGGGGATGCGGCATGGTCACGCCGATCACCGCGCCCTTATTTTCAAAAATCAGCACGTAGCGGATCCCGGGCGTGGCTTTGAGTTCCAGGAATCGCTTTCGCCACAAGCGCACCAGTTTGACAATGTGGTCGATGGGAAGCTGCGGCAAAGAACTGCGATGATCCGGATGATATAGAACGACGTCGCACTGGCCGTGGGAAAGGCGAACCTTGTAGAAGTCATCACCCGTGATCGCCGGCTCCGGCGGAGGGATGGCGAAGGCCGGAAAGTCGTTCGGGTAAATGTAAACGTCATAGTTGTCGGGGACGCGTCCAGAGCCCGGACAGAAGGGACACCAGTCCTCCGGCATCTGGGGGCGCCCCTGGCGATGCGAAGCGGTTGAAACCCATTCGCAAACGGTGGGATTCCAGCGGAGTTCCGTCATGGTTCACTACGGCGAGAAGCCCGGAATGCCAACGCTCCCATGAACACTCCGAAAACCAACATCGCCGCACCCCACCACAAATCGATGTTCACTCCCAGCGATTTCTCCTGGAAGATGGAAGCGTCGGCAGCGACCCCGTAAAGCATCAGGACGATGCCGTAAATCGAGAAGATAATTCCAATTGGCCAGCGAATATCCAAACCCATCGTTTCCTACCAGAAGATGATATTCAAAACCGCGCAGAGCGCCAGGATTCCAATCGCCAGGAACCCCGGCCGCGCATACCAGGAAAGGTTCGAGGTCTTCGGCCTGGGAGTCAGCGAATAAACCAAGCCGACCAGTTCCTCTTCCTTCCGGGGCTCTGTAAAGAAGGTTACCACGACCGTGACCACAAAACAGACGACAAAGCCCCAGATGGCCTGGTAGAAGTTCGCCGCCATAGCACTGGGGTAGTAGATGTATTGATAATGATAGAGTGCGTAATGCGCGGCGGCCGCAAGGATGCCGCAAAGCAATCCCCAGAATCCCGCGTGCGCGCTGGTGCGCTTCCAGAACATCCCGAGCAAGAACGTGCCGAAGAGCGGGGCATTGAAGAACGCGAAAAGGAGCTGGAGGTAGTCCATGAGGTTGTTGAACCTCAGGACAATGAAGGCGGTTCCGATGCCAACGATCACTGCAAACACCGTCGCCATCCGGCCCATGGTGAGGTAGTGCCGGTCTTCCTTGCCGGGGTTGACGTGAGTTTGGTAGATGTCGAAGGTCCAGACCGTGTTGAAGGCCGTGACGTTCCCCGCCATGCCGGACATGAAGCTCGCCAGCAGCGCCGTCAACCCCAGACCCAGCAGGCCTGAAGGATAGAGGCTGCCCAGCATCGCCGGCAGCGCTTGATTGTAGTTGTAGTCACCCGTGGCCGGATCCCACAAAAGGTGCCGGACAGGCGAATAGGCGATCGCCACTAGGCCAGGCAGGACGACCATCAGCGGGAAAAACATCTTCGGCATGGCAGCAATCAAAGGCGTGCGCTGCGCTGCGGGCATGTCCTTGGCGGCCAGGCCACGCTGGACCACCAGGAAGTCTGTGCACCAATAACCGAAGGAAAGTACAAAACCCAGGCCAAAAATCGTAGCGATCCAGTTGACGCCCATGGGGTTCATGTCGGCGCGCCAGATATTAGCCCAAGTGTGCGCATAGCCGGGATTGGGAAGGCTGGCCTTGAGCCCCGCGAATCCTCCCACGGCTTTCAAACCCAGAATGGCCAGGGGCAGGAATCCGAAAACAATGAGGAAGAACTGCAGGACCTCGTTGTAAATCGAAGAGGTGAGACCGCCCAGGTAGATGTAGATGGCGACGACCACCGCCGAGGCAACTACGCTCGCCCAAAACGGCCAGTTGAGCAGGCGCTGAAAGAGAATCGCCATCGCGTAGAGGTCCACGCCCGAAACCAGCAGCGTCATGAAAGCAAAACAGCAAGCGTTCAGGGTGCGGGTCTTCTCGTCATAGCGCTTGCGGAGGAATTCCGGCACGCTGCGCACTTTGCTGCCGTAATAGAACGGCATCATGAAGACGCCTACAAAACACATAGCGGGAATGGCCGCCAGCCAGTAAAAGTGGTTAACGTACATGCCGTACTTGGCGGAATTGGCCGCGTGGCCCATCACCTCGAGCGCACCGAGGTTCGCGGACATGAACGCCAAGCCGGTGATCCAACCGGGTATCGAACGACCGGAGAGGAAAAAGTCATCGCTGGTCTTCATCCGCCCGCGGAGAGCGAATCCGATCCCCAACACAAAACCGAAGTAGATGACGATAATCGCGTAGTCAACAAAGTGAAGGTGCATAGTATCCTACCAGTCCGCGAATACTTACCACAGGCCACCCCAAATGTAAACGGAAGACTGTATCCGAAAGTGTGATTCGGAGGGCTCGCACCCGGAACTCCGGCGGGTGCGCATAACCGAAAGGCGAAACGCGGGATCGCGCGGCAGCCGAGACGGCGCTGCAGTAGCGCTGACCTCCAAATCAGCACGAGGGGAAAACAACAAAGCTGGCGACCTCCTGACGATGTCGGGACAAGTTCCGGTGAGCACTACTTCCGGCCAACGGGCAGCGCCCGGCACTTGAAGAGGGCTTGCCGCGCCCCTTCACGATACCGCGTGATCTCAGCGCTGCACGTCGGGGAGGTCGAGCAGGATCAGTTCGGAATCTTTGGTGGACTGGATGCTCAGCTTTGGTTCGTCAGCGATGCGCGCTTGGTCACCTGCGGCGAGCTGAGTGCCGTTCACCGCAAGGTCGCCTTCGATGACGAACACGTATACCTTGCGATGCTGGCGACTCTGGTGCTTCACCTCGCTGCCAGCCGGAAGCTCGGAAACGTAAATCTGCGCCTCCTGGTCGATGGCGAGCGTGCCGGCGAGTTCACCGCTAGAAACCACGGCCAGCAATTTACCAAGGCGCTCGGCGGGCGCGAACTGACGCTGCTCCCAACGAGGCTTGAGTCCGCGCGTGCGCGGCAGGATCCAAAGCTGCAGGAGGTGCAGAGGCTTTTCCCGCGAGGGGTTGTATTCCGAGTGCAGGATGCCCGTGCCGGCCGACATCACCTGCATTTCGCCCGGGTGGATGACGCCGCGGTTACCTGTGCTGTCCTGGTGCTCGAGCTCGCCCGAAAGGACGTAGGTAACAATTTCCATATCACGATGCGGGTGCATGCCGAAGCCTTGGCCGGGCTCGATAACGTCGTCGTTGAAAACGCGCAGCGCGCCCCAGTTCGAGTTTGACGGGTCGTGATAGGTGTCGAACAAGAAGTGCCAGCGCGTGTCGAGCCAGCCAAAATTGGCGTGGTGGCGTTCGTGGGACTTGATGATCTTGATCATACGGTTCTCCTTTGCTGACGAGACTTCGGCAATTCGCAGGATTCCTGCGCCAGTGCTCACGCGGTATGGCAATGGCGGTTGGCACGCAGTACGGCCGCCCCGCCCGTCAATCAGGTCTCACGCACAGACGGGCGCGACGCAGGTGTGGCCCTGGCACGGGCACCATACCCGCACTGCGCCCCAAGTCGGAGATGCCCGCGTCGCGGAGTTGTCGCACGGCCATCGCGCATCAGGCGTGAGAGGGTGAGTGACTTCCCACCGGCAGCCCTGCTGATGCCGGCTCGCCGTCGAGCAGCGCGCTGATCGCCCGATCAAGCGAGAAAGCGCCGGCGCCTCTGATCATCACAGCCAGGGTCAAAGCGACGACCAAGAGGTGGTACTCAAAGCCCTCGCCCTTCTGCTGGCCGGACCAGTTCATGAAGAAGCCGTTCGGCAAGTGCACCATGAAGATCGCCACGAGCATGTTGACGGTGATACCGAAGGCGGCGATGCGGCTCAGCAAGCCGAGGAGTAGTCCCAGCCCGCCGAAGAATTCCGCGTAAATGGCGAGAAAGGCGAAGACCGTGGGGACATGCAGGTTTTGGGTGAAGAACCCCATCGTCGCCTTGAAGCCGTAGCCTCCAAACCAGCCCAGCATTTTCTGCGAGCCGTGCGCTAGGAAAACCACGCCTAGCACGAGTCGCAGAATCGTCAAAACCGTGTCGTCCTCGGTGTGGAATAACTTTTTCAGCACGGTGTGCTCCTTGAATGTGGTTTGCCGCGACGGCCGCAGGTCGTGCGGCCGTCGCGGACGTGCCTTTTGACCCGACGCCCTCACGGGCGAGACGCCCGCGTGCAGTGAGCAGTATGGGCGGCGCTCGCCGCCCGAAGGTTCTCCGGCCCGCTCACCGGGGCCGGGTTTGAGTTTCCGTTTCCAAAGCCAGCGGCGCCGGCCGAGCCCAGCTTCCGCTGAAGACGAAATCCGCCAGCGGCTTGCGAGTGCGTGCGGCCGGAGGCTCCGCCGGCCCTTCCAGGTAGCCCAGCGCCAACACGGCCACAGGTTCGAAGCCCGCGGGAATGGCGAAAAGCTCCCGAGCCAAGTGCGCGTCAAATCCGCCCATCTGGTGGATGTAG
Source organism: Terriglobia bacterium (assembly GCA_020073545.1). Lineage (GTDB taxonomy): Bacteria > Acidobacteriota > Terriglobia > UBA7540 > UBA7540 > Bog-366. Next base: position 25,170 of record JAIQEZ010000014.1, read on the forward strand.
AGATCGAGCGACGTCGCGTCGACGGTCAGGTTCGCGACCGCCTGGCCCAGGTCGTAGAATGCGTGACGATTGGGGCTGGCGACATGGTCGAATTCCAGTTTGGCAACCGCCAGGATCAGAACCGGCGCTCGCTGCGCCCACTGGCGGTTGGCGTCGGCCAAGGTGCTGAGCACGCGGTTGTAGCCCTCCGCGTCTTCGCGCGTGGCCAAAATGAAGGCCCAGGGCTGGGCGTTGTAGCTCGAAGGCGCCCAGCGCGCCGCCTGGAAAAGCCGCACGAGCTGTGCAGGCTCGACAGGGCGCGCGGAAAACGCGCGCGGGCTCCAACGACGGGCCAAAAGCTCGTGGATTTCCGGCTCGCGGGTTCGGCTTGCCTGGATGGTCGCTTGCATCGTCCCCCCTTCCTTCCCGGCTTCCTCGGTGGTCGCCGCGGGCCTCTCCTCATCCCACATCAGTGTTCTTAGGATATTCCTTACAACGACTATTTGATGCAAGAAAGGCCCTCAAGGTTCACGGGCCGCCTCCAGAAGCTGGACGAGCTTGCGAAGTTCGCCTTTGTGCATGTGGCTCAGCAGCTTCCGGTGATACTGCGCCACGCGCCCGTCCAGATCTTTCAAGACCTTCAGTCCGGCGGAAGTGATGCGCACCGTGATGACGCGGCGATCCTTGCTGTCGCGGCTGCGGGTGAGGAGGCCACGGCGCTCCAGCCGGTCGAGCAGGCGCGTCACGTCAGGATCGCGCGTGATCATGCGCTCCGCCACCTCGCGGCAGCAGAGGCCGTGCTCCCCGGCGCCGCGCAGAATGCGCAGGACGTTGTATTGGGTGTGCGAAAGGCCCACTGGCTTCAGGATCTCCTCGGCGCCGCGGGCCAGCGCGTCGGCGGTGCGCATCAGGTTCAAGAAAACCTCGGCCTGCAGGCTCGTGAAGGGCTTGTCCTGCTTGATTTCGTCCTTGAGCTTGGCAACCATGTGTTCAGGATAGCTGTTGCAACGACAGATGTCAAGAGGAATAGTGCACTGGGTGATTGGGCGATTTTGTGATTGAGTGATTTGGGGGTTGTGTGGACCTTGCAGTCCTACTGAGAATTACGAATTATCCTGATAGCCCTCGTTGTAGGGCTGGTGTCCCCACATGTGGTTCGCGGCGCCGGGGAGTCGCCGCAGCGACCGACCGGCTAGGGTAGGCCTCGGGACTTAGGCGCGTGGGGTATGCGCGCCGCGAATTGGCCTATGCGAGGGGCAGCGGAAGGGCGCGGTGCCGCCAGGGCTTACTGCTTGCCGCTTTCACGTCGCAAGGCCTCGCGCAAGAGCATCTTGATGTAGGTCTGGTACCCGATCCCCTTTTGGGCGGCCATTCCGCGTGCCGTGTCGATATCTGCGGTCGCCAGCCGCAGGGTGACCGGCCGCGTCTTCGCGCGGGCTGCGGCTTGCTGCATGGTCAGCGTGGAACCCTCCTGGGCGCGGCGCTCCAGGGCCGACTCGAGCTTTCGCCGATGACCGTCATGCCACCGGGCGTCTTCTGCCTCCGAGGTAAACTTTGGGACGATCAGCTTCTTCTTTGCCATTTTTGCCTCACTCGGATTTTCTGCGAAAGTAAAGTTCTCGCAGTTTCTTCCCTGCATCCCAGCCCGTAATCGGGCGAATGCGTTCTTCGCGATAAGTGAAAACCAGGAACAGGACGCGCAGACGGTCGGTTACGCCCAGCGCATACCACCGTTCTTCCCCGCTCTCGTCACGGAAGTCGACGACGATGGGGTCGTGCGTCATCGCTTGCTCGAATTCCGCGCGGGTGATTCGGTGACCCGCCAAGTGCTGTAGGTTTGCCGCGTCCCAGTCAAACTCCCAGGGCGGTTCCTCACTCATCAATGCCATTGTACATGCAATGTAAATACCTCAGCAAGGGGGGGGGTGGACAGCAGAAGTCAGGATTCAGGAAATGCGGGTAGTGGGAGCCTGTAAACGGGAAAGAGCCCCCGGTTGTCGAAGACCCGCCGTAGCGGGGAACAGCACCAACCGTGGCTGCCAGCAAACCAGCCTGGCGGCCTCAGTTGAGGAAATAACTGCGGTAGAGGGTGTCGCGCTTGACGGGGCGGAAGCCGGCGTCGCGGATCATGCGGCGGAGCTGCTCTTCGCTGGAAGTGCGGGTGACGCCCGCGGCGCGCACCACGTTTTCCTCGATGAGGATCGAGCCGACGTCGTTGCCGCCAAAGCGTAGGGCGATCTGGCAGATCTTGTGGCCGGGAGTGAGCCACGAGGCCTGTACGTTGAGGATGTTATCCAGATAGATACGTGCGACGGCGAGCGTCTTGAGATAATCCACCGCCGTCACCTCTTCCTTGAGGAAGTTGCCGAGCGAGGTGTGGGCGCGCTGGAAAAACCAGGGGATGAAGGCGGTAAAGCCGCCGGTCTCTTCCTGCAACTGGCGGACGCGCTCGAAGTGGCTGACGCGGTGCTCGAGCGCCTCGCCGCAGCCGAACATCATGGTGGCGGTGGTACGCATGCCGAGCGCGTGCGCGGTGCGATGCACGAGCAGCCATTCCTCGGTCGTACACTTCAGGCGCGCGATGCGGCGGCGAACTTCGTCGTCGAGGATCTCGGCGCCACCGCCGGGGATGGAATCCAGGCCGGCGTCCGTTAGGCGCACCAGGGTGTCGCGCAGCGGGAGGCAGGAGACTTCCGCGATGTTCAGGACCTCCGGCGCGGAGAAGCAGTGCAGGTGAATCTGCGGGAAGCGCTGCTTGATGCTGCGGAGGAGGTTTTCGTAGTAATCGATCTTGAGGTCGGGATGCAGGCCGCCCTGCATCAGGACCCCCGTGCCCCCGAGGGCAATCATTTCCTCGATCTTCTGGAAGATGGATTCGAGCGGCTGGATGTAGCCTTCCGGCGACCCCACGGGACGATAGAAGGCGCAGAAGGAGCAGTACTCAGTACAGATGTTCGTGTAGTTGATGTTGCGGTCGATCTGATAAGTGACCACGTTGCCAGGGTGCAGGCGTTTGCGGACGGCATCCGCTTCCATGCCGATGCCCAGCAGGTCATCGGAGCGCAACATGTCGAGAGCCTGGGCAGAAGTCAATGCCATGCGAGATTCTTCCCTCGCCGAAAATCGTCACTCGCCGGGAAGCAACGGCAAGCCAAACACGATGACTCAGGCGAAATACAGCTCTTTCTCGGCGGGAATGATGCCGGTCTCACGCGCAAGCTTGTAGAACAGCCGCAACCCCTGACGATTCTCCTCGTCCAGAGAATAGTCGATATTCTCAGTCAAGTAAACCTTCACGGCCGAGGCTGTCATGCCGAGCCTGGGTGCATATTCGACGGCAATGTCGTCAAGGTGGGCGAGTCCGAAATCGAGGGAAGCCGCGAAGTCCGTGTGGCGCCGGGAGAGATGGACGTCGTCGTGGCCCACCCACAGCGCGAAGACAAAAGGCAGCCCCGTAAACTTTCTCCACTCCGCGGCGAGGTCGTGGACTTCCGCCACCTGGCCGCTGTAGGTCAGCGCCGGGTCACCGATCACGAGCGCGGCGTCCGCGTGCCTCAGCATTTCGTCCGGCTGGGGCGCCGCCGGCGAGAAATTGACCCGCCGCGCATAGAACTTGTGCATCAGGATGCGCACGAGCGCCGCAGAGGTTCGCGAGGAATGGTCAAGGGCCACGGTTTGCACTTTTGTCAGGGGCATCTTGCTGAGCAACAGCACGCTCTTCACTTCATACTTGGAAGCGATGGACATGCCGGCAAGAATCTGCGCACGATCAAGCCGCTGGTATTCGATGGAAGGGATAATGCCCACGTCCGCCTGGCGCTGGCGGACGCTGTCGGCGCAGCCGCTGGGAACCGTCAACTGCAATTCGAACTTGCCTTGCTGTTCGCCGTGCAGCATGCCCCAGATGAGGGGAACGGTGTTGAGATACTGGACCACGGAGAGACGGAGTGCTGGCATGGTGGTAATGAGAATTGATGGGTCATTCTATCTCAGCCTTGCAGGTTGTCAATTGCCGCTGTTGAAGGGAGAGAATTCCTGCTGAATGGGAGGCCCAGTTTCGCTAAATTGTCTCCGCGCGGCAATGCTGAGGTACGCGACGGGGATAATCGTGCGGGAGTTGGCCGCCTCATCTGACCGGCGCCGCGGCCTGTTGGATCGCTTGGATCACTTCCTCGTTTCCTCCTGCCGCCCGAATGTCGTTCAGATCGCCAGCGCTAGGCGAGAACTTGAGGCCGCGGTCTTTGACGAGCTCCACGATTCGCGAGTTGGGGACTCCGCCCTGGAGCAAGGAGATAATGTCCTGCTTGCCCAGCGCCCGGGGATTCGGGGGAGCTGCTTTGGGTGTGAAATGCGCAACAAAGCTGAATTTGGATTTCGCTTGAGCCGAGTTAGTGGCAACGACCTCAAAGGTATTATCGCCAGGCTTGAGGGTGATGGGATCCGACCAGAACTCTGCAGCCTGCGCGCTCTTGAGCCGCAACATTGCAGGCGCGCCGTTGATCGTTACGGTCGGGAAACCAGAGTTATCCATGGCCACACCACGAACGGTGAGGGGGGATTCATTGACCTGGACGGTCTGGTTCTCACCTGCTCCGGAAGGGGCAACGAGCACGACCGTTGGCGGAGAGGGGGGTGGCACAGTTTTGGGCTCCGGCGGGGGCGCAACTGCAGGTTGCACCGCTGCGGCCGGCGGCACCGCGGCTTGCTGCTTGAGTTTGAAGGCCGCCACGACCCCGTCAAAATTCTGAAGCGCTCGCAGGATCAGCGGGGTGTAAAGGGAATCGGCCTTTGCGACACTATTCACAGAAGCGTCTGCCGAATCAGCCGCGTCCCAGTGGTTTTCCGCCGCATACCCGAAGAAGTGCCTTAGCTTAAGAGCTCGGAACGCGGTTGCGCCGTATTCGATCTTTGGGTCGACGATTTCTGCCCGGCTGACCTCGAACCCTGCGTCAGTTTCCTTAGTAATCCGCGATTGCCGAACCATAGCGTACCGAACTGCATCACGGCTGATTTCTAGCCAGCCGTAGGAAGCCCTGATCCTCGGCTTGAGTAACGTCCAGTTTAGGCTGGAATGGCCAACCGGGAAGCGCAGCGTGGGGTTCGTATCTGCGTTGGTCAGTTGAACGTCCTCGGGCAGATTGGCAGGAGAGGAAGGGGGTGCCGCTCGGGTTACTCCAGGGGCTTTGGCCCGTTCACCGCCATCAGGTAGATTGGCAGGGCTTTCCGCAGCCGGCCGCACAACCGCGCCACGCGCGGGAGGGTCCGCAGCTCGAACCAGCCCGGAGCCTGCGAAACACAGGCAGACTGACAGCGCTGCCAGGAGTCGCAGGGGTTGGGATCGCCTTTCCGGGATCATTTCACGCCGTTTTCGGGCCGTCGGGATCCTCTTTCGGGAGTCACTCCCCACGCCACCTCAAAAAAAGTTCTTCACGCTCGCGCGGCCAGCAGATTATCTCACCGTTTCGACGCGCGGAGCAAACGTGAAGAGTACTGTGCACCAACCCCCCCCGGAACGGAACTCGAGGAACGCCTCGGGATGGCTGCTAGTGCCGTTCCAACTTGCCTTGGCTAATCCCGCCCTGCGGGATTCATCTTTCAGGCCGTGCAATTGTGGTCGCCGCGATTGCGCGGAGTAAGTTGGAACGGCACTAGGGGTGCGGAGCGGCCTCCTGGATTGCCTGGATCAGCTCATCGTTTCCACCGCCCCCGCGAATGTCGTTCAGATCGTCAGCGGTGGGCGAGAACTTGAGGCCACGGTCTTTGATAATCTCCGCGATGCGCGCGTTGGGGACTCCACCCTGGAGCAAGGAGATAATATCCTGTTTGGCTAGTGCGCGGGGATTTGGGGGAGCGGCCTTGGGTGTGTAATGAACGAGGAAGACGAGCCTGGCCTCCACATGGGCGGAGTTGGAGGCACTGATCTCGATGCGGTTACCTCCGGGCTGAAGCGGCAGCGGGTCCGACCAGAACTCGGCCGCTTGCGTGCTTTGCGGCCGCATATTGGTGGGCGACCCATTGATGGTGACGACCGGGATGCCGGTGCTGTCCATGACCACGCCGCGGATGACCAGAGGGGATCCATTAACCTCGAGGGTCTGGTCCGCGCGTGCACCCAAGGGAGCAGACAGCACGATCACAGGGGGAGCAGCGGGCTTGGGTTCCGGTGCAGGGCTTACGAGGGGTTGCGCCACAACGGGCGGAGGAGTGGGAGGCGGCTTGACCATGGCGAGCACGCGATCGAAGTTCTTGATGGCTTGGTAAATCGAGCCCGTCCCCAGGGAGCCCTGACTGGCGGCGGCCATGGTTCCCGGGCCGCTGTGGATACTCCCCCAGCGATCCTGCGGCAAGTAGAAGATGTTAAACTTTTTCTTATCCCTGTGGAACTGCAGGTACATCTCTATCTTGACTTCGCTGATCTCCCCAGTGGGGATGTCGAATCCCTCGTTCAGCTTTCCGGCAGGTTGCATCACACTGTAGTGGATCCTACCCTGCGACACATCGAGCCAGCCGTAGGATAGGCTGTTAACGGACCAGCCAGAGATGTTCCCAATCGGGTAACGTAACGTCGGGTTGGTGTCGGCATTCAGAAGCTGGGGCTTGAGAGCATCTTCGATGTCTGCGTCATCAACCCTCCCGCCACGTCTGCTGCTGCCCTTTCTGGCGAATTGGGCTGCTGCCGCCGAAGTCATGCTGACCATTAAGAAGAGTGCAAGAGCCCAACGGCCCTTTTGCCAACCCTCGCGGTTCAGGCTCATCGGAAATGGACCTCCCCCCTTTTGCGGCTCAGGCGCTTGCGCTTCCGCGGGCCCCATACAAACCATCGGCTCTTGGAAGGTCGTATCTTAATCTCCTTCGCAAACACGCAGCCGATCCCGCGGCAGATCAACCTGGCCCTTATTATTCCACTCTCGGGAGAGAAGTTTCAACCGGCTTGCAGGATTCCGGCAGCGTCAAGCATTTTGTGTAAATTCCTCGAGGGGTTTTCTCTCCCAGGAGCGGTTCAAGTGACTGATGACGCCGAAGACGATGCGGTCACAGCTCGCCGGGTTGGCGAAGCTGGGCAGGGGGCGCGTGCGGCGCCGCCTCCGCATGCAGCCTGGGCTGACCTGTTTATGGGCCCTGGAAGGGTGCAGCAAACTCGGCTTCCGGCGTTGGGTGGAGCTGGATCTGGAATACATCGACCACTGGTCGGTGACGCTCGATTGGAAAATCCTGCTGAAGACAATTCCGGTCGTTCTGCTCGGGCGCGGTGCAAGCTAGTCCCGTGACCGCCTAAAGCAGTCCCGAACCGGCACTGACCACACAGCGCTTTGGTTGATTGCGACCGCTTCCGAGAAGTACCCAACCACACGGGCACGGGACTAGGAAGAAGGCCGGAACGCCCGCGCCTTGGAAAGCCTGTTTCATGCCAGGCAAAGACAGTTCTTTTTCCTTGTATCGCGAGTTTGCCTCACGATCCATTGCCGCGCGGCCAAAGCAAGGCCAGTTGTGTCACGGGAAGAGCACGCAGTGCCGCCAACACGGCGAAATACACGACGCTCCCCACTCCGCAAAGGACGCACAGGTAGACAAAATCCTGGGAGGCCGTGCTCGGCGGGGCAACCCAGGCGCGCAGCCCCCACACGCTGAGCGCGGCCAGCAATGCGGCGGCGACATCCTTCGCAGCAAAACGACCGAGCACCCGGTCCAACGTTGTGTCCAGGTCCCCAAGGTTTCTCTGGATTGTCAAACCACACGCGATTAGGGAGCCCGTGAGGAAACCCAGGGGGATCCCTTTCGGACCCATGCGCAGCACGCCGACATAGAAGAGGTCAAAAATCAGAACCGAACTGTAATGAAAAAGCGAAAGGCGGAAATACACACCCGGCTCGCGGCGCGCGAACAGGCAAAAGTTGAGAAGGCGAAGGAAAGCGAAAGGCAACAAACTGAGGCTGTAATAGAAGAAGATCATCGCCAGCAGTTCCGTCGCCTCAGGTGTGAACTTCCCGCGCTCGAAAACCAAGCGAATGATGTTGTGATCGAGCATCAGGCAGAAAACCGCCATGGGCGAAAGGAACAGGAGACTTAGCTCCAGCGTGTCGCGGAAGGTTCTGCGTTGTTCCTCGTGATTCTTCGCGGCCACGGCTCGCGAAAGAGCAGGTAGAGCCGCCGTTCCTACGCTTCCTCCCAGCAATTCGGCCAGGGTGCCCAGAATCTTGTAACCGTAGTTCAAGGCGGTCAGCGTTCCGGCCGGAAGGAAGGAGGCGATGATGCGCTCCACAACCACTACGCCCTGCCAAGCCAGCGCCCCTGCCACCTGCGCCGTCCCGGCGCCGCGCAAATTGCGGAATGATTCTCCACTTGCTGTCAGCGTCAGCGAATAGCGAGCCGGAAAACAAACCAGAATCTGAAAACCCAGGGCCAGCAACTGCAGCAGGTACCCGACCATATAGCCAAGAACGATGCTATAGGGTCCGTAGCGATGAAATCCCAAGAGGATGAACAGAATTACGGCGACGTTCCGGATGAACCCCGTTGCTGTCGAAAGCGCGAAGTAGTGACGGCTGAAAAGAAAGGACCGCAGCACCTCCGCGACGCCCGCCGGAACAATGATCAGGAAGAGCCATCGAGAAATCTGCGTAGCCAACTCGAGTTGCGGTCGTGTGAAGCCCGGAGCGATGCCGCGAATAACCCACGGCGAAGCCACGGCGCAGGCGACGGCGATCGATCCCAATCCCGCGAAGAGCACGTTGACCACATAACTGAAACCTCGCCAAACCTCCTTTTCGTCGTGGCCGGACTCCAGAGAAGCGAAAAATGGCACCAAGGAAAACTGGCCGGTCGCAGCGAGCAGGTTCGTGATGATGTAAGGAATCGTGTAGGCAACGTAAAACGCGTCAGAGTTTTTCGAAAGCCCCAAGTTGGCTGCGATGCTGGTGTCCACCAGGATTCCGGAAAGCCCTCCCAGCAGGTTGAAAAATCCCACCACGATCGAGCTGCGCAACATCTGGTGCTTAGGGTTCATTTCAAAAGAAGTGTTGCTTGAACAATGAAGTTCAATGTGAATGAACGTTTGCACAGGTGGTGATAAATCTCACCGTGCAACGCTGGACCCACTCTCTTGCTCCTGCTTTTCGCAGGAGACCATGACCCTCTCAGCCACGAAAGGGGTGGAGCTCACGAAGAGAAACGCCAGGAGAACCGGCGAGGTCCCGAAGTTGAATTCGAAACAGCCCTCGGCCAGGAATGCCAGCCAGGCCGCTAAAGTGGCGTCAGCGATCCAACGTTGTGCGGAGAGTCGTCGCCGAACCTTCCACGTGTACCAACCCAGCGCGGCCATAGGCCACACCCACGTCGCCAAGCAAGGCAAGCCCCGCTCTGCCGCAAATTGGAGGAAGTTATTGTGAAGGTGAGCGTGATAGGGTATCTGCGGCGATTCTCCGGACGGCAGATAAAGAGGGTAGACCTCTTCGACGTTGTTCAGCCCCACGCCCACCCAGGGATGCGCGCGAATCATGCGCAAAGCGACGCGCCACACCTGCAGCCGGACGGAAAGGGCCGGGTCGGCGGAAGGATGGAGCGCCAGGCGGATGCGTTCGTGGATTATCGAAGGCGCGGCGAGATACCCAAGACCCAGGAGGATCGGGAGCGCCCAGAGCCGGCGCCGCTTCCAGCGTGCCACCAGATAAAAAGTGGCGACGGTGCAGCCCAGCCAGACGCCCCGCGTGAAGTTCAGGACAATGGACACCGCGACGACGGCCAGCGCCACCCACCAAGCTGTGCGCACCAGGCGATGGCCAGGCACGGGTTTCAAACCCGCCCCGATACCCGGGGCCAACAGCAAGAACGCGAGCAGCGCGGTGAACATCAGCATCTGCTGTCCGCCGAAATGCATCCAATGCCCCTGGAATCCGTGGATGCGCGGCAACATCATGTGATCGTAGATGCTGGTTGGATAAAGCACGCGCACTCTTCGATACTGGGCGACAAGTTGCCAGGCCGCCACGAGGCCCGCCAGCGCCGCCTCCACGAAGAGTGCTTTGTAGAGCCATTCAAGATGTCCGGCCGTTGTCACCAGGTTGACGGCGAGGAGTAACATCAGAAACAGCACCAGCTTCCGGACCACGAACCAGCCCGTGGTCGGGTTCTCGGCCCAACCGATCGAAATCAACGTCGTCAGGCAGAACAGAGCCAGCGGGAGTTTGACCGGTGGGAAATGTGGTGGGGAAGGACGCCGAAGCAGATGAGCCGCATAGAGGAGAGCCGATGCTATCAGGAGGGCCTCGGAAGCGGCCAGGGAAAGCAGTATCGTGAGAACAGATAGACTGAACAAAACCGCAGCCCCGCGGGCAAGAGGCCATCCCGGCACCGCGGCGGGCGCCAATCCGATAAGGTCGCGTAAGCTTGTCACTCTAGTTCAGAAGTGGATCACTCAGGAGCAGAGCCGCCTTGGAAGCGCGTTCAACTGCCCGCCTGAGCCCTTTCCGGTACTCTCGCTGAGACTCCTCGCACTTCGACCCGGCTTGTCCACGAAAGGTAGCGAAAAGGCACAGCGAGTTCGCGGTGCGGTCTCTCCCACTTACTTGATGACCTCCAGTTCGAACTCCATCACCTTACCCCTTACGAGGAAACAGAGGTAGTGCTCCCAGAACTTTCGATAGCGGGGAAAGTGGTTCACCAGAAATTCAAATCCCACCCACTTCCAGAGGGACAGCAGCTTCACGCGAACCGAAGTCTCGCGAAATCTGGCTGCCGTGTAAAAACCGAAACCGCCGTGTTCCTCTCCAAAGTACCGGAACGAGAAACTGTTCAGGTGGCTCCGATGGGTCGGGTCGCACCAGGAACTGAAATCCGTGTAGTGGGGGGTTACAATTCGAACGCTTCCGCCAGCGTGAACCAAGCGGTGGAACTCTTCCATGGATCGCATCACGTCCGCGACATGCTCAATGACATGGATTGCTAACAGGCGGTCGAAGGAATTGTCCGCGAAAGGATACGGGAACCGATCCAGGTCACACAACACGTCCGCATGAGCGGAAGGGTTCCGGTCAATGCCGATGGTTCCCGGCTGTTTCTTGACGCCGCAGCCAACGTCGAGAATCCTCAATTCGCCCATCCCGCCGTCGCAGGCCTCCCCTTTCGACCAAGATCCCAGAAGACTTCTGCCGAGGGCACGCTCGACCCCCCTGGCGCGTAACTATCGTCTCAACCCCGCAGGAGTAATCCTGCACAACCTCTACCGAATCTTAACACAGCAGAGAATTCTTCTGAGCAAGAGCAGGGTGTCCCAACCGAGGAGTCCAAGGAGGCATGGGGCGGTTACGATTACGTTGCGATTGAACGCCAGCGCGTCCCAGAGTCGCCCGTGGAAAAATGCAGCCAGCGCCCGCGTGCTGCCACAGGCGGGGCAGGCGGCGAGACGGAACAGGTGCTTCCACAAGCAGATATCCGGCCCATGCGTCAGCATTTCCGGCGGTACCAGCACAAAAACCACCAGGGCTACTGACAGCACCACCCAGCGGGGTATTCCCTTCGCAAGAATGGCCATCGCCGCCTACATCCGAAGAGGTCTCCCGAGGGAGTCCGGCAGTTTGTTGACCGCAATCAAGACGGCATCCACAAGGCTCCAGATCCCGCAACCCCCGGCGGTGGCGAGCTTCAGAATGCCCAATCCCGTATAACCCAGGTAGAAACGGTCGATGCCCAGGAATCCCAGGAAAATAGAGAGCAGCAGCGTTGAAGACCAGTCCTTGTCACCGGGTTGGACGGGCGGATTAAACCTGAGGGGGCGGCCATTCGCGTCGGGCAGTTTCTTCAAGATGATCAGGAACAAGTCGATCAGCGCCCAGATCGCGCACCCGCCCAGGGTGACTAGCTTCAGGATGCCGAGACCTACATAGCCGAGATAAAAGCGATCCACGCCGAGGGTCCCAACAAACATCGAAAGCAACGTGGCCGTGATGAGATCCTTATCGCCGCCCTGAACCAGACGTGTGCCGCATTGGGTGCAGATCTCGGCATTGGGAAAGGTCTCCTTTCCGCAACTGGAACAGTAGCGCGTGCCGAGCAGCGGGCGCTGGCCACAGGCCACGCAGAACTCGGCCGTGTCCGCGAGCTGTCGTGCACAATTTCGGCAGTACATGCTCAACCCTCAAGAACGGAAGATGCTGGACCGACGGGCGGGGTATTTATAGTCCCTCGCGTGGCAAATGTAAATGGGTCTGATGAGAATTCAAGGAGGTGGAGAGCCGTCAATCCATCACGTTGACGTCAATCGGCGCAGTGAGCACCAGGTTCCCCCACGCCAGTTTCAATGTGACTTTCCGGATGTTCTCTTTCGGGTAGGACAAGGTGATGGTGAGCTTTTCGGCCTTCGTCTCGGTCTTGGCGATGGACATGGGCACCTCGAACTCCACGTTCGCTTTTTGAATGTCGAAAGCGTCAAGGTGAGCAGCGCGGACTTTTCCGGGATCAATGAAAGCCAGGCTCCAATTCGATCCATCCGCCGAGCGGTGCAGGCCAAGATAGTATTGGCCGATGGGAACCTCCCTGCCCGAAACTCTCAACGGCAGGCAGGTATCGAGGACCGTCCAGAAATTGCTGCCCATCCGCCAGACTTTCCCTATGGTCAGGGCGTCGAACTTCGCCGTGTCGTCGTAGACACTCTTCCACACCGGGCGGCCGTAATTGATGGCGAACTGGCCGGCAGCCGCGTTCTTGTTGGTGTTCCAGTAGAGGACGCGGGCAGAAGCCCGGTCATCCGGTTGGCCGCCTTCGGCGACGATCGTGGGTTGGGGCTGTTGAGCGTGTGCGGACACTGCCAACAGGACCACCAAGGCTCCAAAAACGGTGCACACCTTCATCGGACGTCTCCCTGCAAAGTCTTCGACCTCAAACGGACGAGGTTGGGTCCGGACCTCTGTGGTGAGAAATTCAGGCTAACGGCCCTCACCGCGTGCTAGGGCCGCACAAAGCAACAGAACTTCGGCGGCTGGCCCTAGTTCGGCCTTCCCGCTGCCTCCGGAGGCAGGGCCACATCGCGCCTCGGCCCGCCGGGCTCGACCGGGACGGGTTCCTTTTCGAGGGCCAAGCCGATCACTTCCCGAATGGTCTTCACATAGTGGAGTTTCAAACCTTCGAGCATTTCGGGGTTCAGGTCTTCGTGAACGTTCGGCTCGTTGTCGGCGGGGAGAATCACCTCGACCACTCCTGCCCGCTTCGCCGCCAGTACTTTTTCTTTGATCCCACCCACCGGCAGCACCTGCCCACTCAGTGTGATCTCGCCGGTCATGGCGATACGAGGCTGTGAAGGCCGGCGCGTGAGGGCTGAGACCAGGGAGGCGACCATCGTGACGCCTGCCGAGGGTCCGTCTTTGGGGATGGCCCCCGAGGGAACATGCATGTGGATGTCCTTCGCTTGGAAGAACTCCGGATCGATCTCGTAATCGGCCGCGTGGGAGCGCACCCAGGCCAGCGCGGCCTGCATGGACTCCTGCATGACCTGGCCCACGTGCCCGGTCATGGTGAACCCTTTGCCGCCCTTCATGGCGGTGGCCTCCACATAGAGGACATCGCCACCGGTGGGGGTCCAGGCCAACCCCACCATCACCCCCGGTTGGCGCGTACGCTCGATGATTTCGGTCTCCAAGCGATAACGAGGGATCCCCAGAGAATCCTGCAGATTGTCGGGAGCCACCAGAAGCTTATCCGGTTTGCCTTCCGCAATTCTGCGGGCCTGCTTGCGGCAGACCGTGGCGATCTCCCTCTCCAGATTCCGCACCCCGGCCTCTCGCGTGTAATGACGAATGATGTGCGCCAGCGCGTCGTTCGCAAATTCAATCTGCTCAGGAGCCTTGACACCGTGCTCGTCGGTTTGCTTCGGAATCAGGTGCCGGATGGCAATCTGAATCTTTTCCTCCTCGCTGTAGCCCTGCAGTTCCAGGACCTCCATGCGGTCGAGAAGTGCAGGAGGAATCGTGTCCAAGACATTCGACGTACAGATGAACAACGCTTTGGAAAGATCGAACTGCACGTCCAGGTAGTTATCGCGGAAATGGGAGTTCTGCTCGGGATCGAGAACCTCCAGCAAGGCCGAAGAAGGATCTCCACGGAAATCGCGCCCGATTTTATCCACTTCATCGAGCATAAAAATCGGATCTCGTGTCTCGGCGCGCCGGATCCCCTGGATGATCTGGCCAGGCAGCGCCCCGATGTAAGTCCGCCGGTGGCCACGAATTTCCGCCTCGTCATGAATCCCACCAAGTGACATCCGCACAAACTTGCGATCGAGCGCCCGCGCAATCGACTTGCCCAAGGAGGTCTTTCCCACGCCCGGAGGTCCCACGAAGCACAAGATGGGGCCCTTGAGCTGCGGCTTCAACTGCAAGACCGCGAGGTAGTCGAGAATGCGCTCTTTCACTTTCTCCAAGTCCCAGTGGTCCTCGTCGAGAACCTGCTTGGCCTTGGCAATATCAACCCGGGTATCACTGACCTTGGTCCAGGGCAGAGCCACTAGCCATTCCAGGTAGGTGCGCGTGACGTGGTAGTCGGCCGCGGCCGGCGACATCTTCGCCAGGCGCCCCAGTTCCCGCAGCGCCTCCTTCTTGGCTTCTTCCGTCATTCCGGCGGCTTCGATTTTCTTTCGGAGCTCCTCGATCTCCTGCTGCTCGTCGGCCTCGCCCAGTTCCTTCTGAATCGCCTTCAACTGCTCGCGCAGGTAGTACTCGCGCTGGCTCTGCGTGACCTGGTCCTGGACGTCCGACTGAATCTTGGAGCGGAGTTGCAGCACCTCCACTTCCCGCGCCAGTTGCCGGTTCAATCGGTCGAGGCGCATCTTCAGATCGAGGCTTTCCAGGAGTTCCTGCTTTTCCGTGCTCGAAAGCGAAGGGAGATTGGCGGCGATGAAATCCGCCAGCCGGCCGGGGTCATCGATGTTCATCACGACGGTCTGCAGGTCATCCGAGAGCGTCGGCGAGAGCTGCACGACTTGCTGGAACATCGTCGTCACGCTGCGCACGAGCGCGGCGAAGTCGGGTTCCTTTCCGCTGGGGGGAATGTCCTGCAAGGGCTTCACGCGAGCGCGCAGGAAAGGTTCGACTTGAATGACCTCTTCGATGGCGATCCGCTGCAGACCTTCGACAAAAATAAACAGGCTCTGGCTGGGCAGCTTGATGATCTTGTGAACAAAGGCCACGGTTCCAATTTGAAAGAGATCGACGGGTTGGGGGTTGTCGACCCGCGGATCGCGCTGCGAAATAACGCCGACGAACTTCTCCTCCTCTTTCAGGTCGCTGACCAGCTTCAGCGAACTGTCCCTTCCGACGGTCAAGGGCAGGATGGCGTTGGGAAACAGGACGGTGTCGCGAACGGGAAGAATCGGTAGTGTAGCAAAATCGATGGCAGCTTTTTGCTTGGACGGCATTCCTCGACGACCTCATTCGTGTATTTGCAGCAGAGACAGATAACTAACAATCTGCACTCTGTAATTACATTGTATCACGTTGACAGGTTCGACCGGTGACCGCTCGTGTCCAACATCTGTCAGGCCGGTGCGCCGAGCGTTCAAGGCGGCGGTGACGCCGGTCGCAGAGCTCGTGTCGCTCCAACTTGTGGGGCCAAAACGCCATTTATAGGCAGCGGCGAGCTTCCTTGAGGTCGCCGCTCTGGAATTCTGCTCCAAAAAGATGGAACGGCACTAGACGGTCGGCTCGCCGTGAATCTCCACTTCCTCGGGCTGCACGGCCAGCGGTTGAGGTTCGGGCAGCTTGCCGGCCCAATTCGCCCAGCCCCAGAAAAGCGCGGTGGTCGAGCTGAGAATTCCCGCGACCAATCCGATTGTTCGGGGCCCGTGGTGTTGGGAGGCGATTCCCGCCAGCGCCATCGAAACCATCATGGTGGACCAAGTGAGCGATTCCGTCGTGGAAAAAACTCTTCCCCGGAATTCGTCGGGAACGTGGCGGAGCATTTGCGATATGTTGAGCACGGAACTCACTGCCACGCCGGCACGGGAAAACGCGATAAAGAACAGCGCTGCGCCGAACTGGTGCATCTGGCTAAAGAGCGCATAGGCTCCCCCGTGGATGACGTAGCAGATGGAAATCACCCGCCTGTAATTCGCAAAGCTGATTCGTTTGCCAAGGTAGTGCCCCACCCCACCGCCGATCAGCAGGCCGACTCCCGCGAAGCTCCAGATGATCCCGATCCCCGCCGGGCCCCGGTTGAACACCTGCTCGCCAAACAGGGTAAAGAGGATCTGGGCGGCGCCTCCGCCGGTGGCCCAGCCTACGCCCACCAGCGCGATGGCCAGAATCAGCGGCGACGACCGCATGTAGCGGAGGCCTTCCTTGTACTCGTGCCAGGGCCGCAGGACCTGGTCCTCGGTTAGCGCCTCCCGCTTCGCCCGGAAGCTGCCTGCCACGCGCAACTTCCCAATGCATACGGCTGACGCCAGGAAAGAAAGGGAGTTCAAAACGAAGGCCCACTGGTATCCCAGGCGCGCGACGCTCAAGCCCGCCACCATCGCGCCCACCGTCAGCGTGGTCCACTGCGTGGTCTGGGTGAGCGAATTGGCGGTATGCAGTTCGTCCTGATTCGTGATGGTGGGCAGGATGGAGGTGCGGCCGCTCGTGAAGAACGGCGACGCGAACATGAGCAGCGCGCTCAGCCCGTAAAGAAGCGACGGCTGGTGATAGCGAGGGGTGAGCACAAAGGCCAGAGCCACCACCGCCCTGATCAGGTCGCTCGCGATCATGATGCGCTTGCGGTCAAGGCGATCGAGGACGACGCCCGCCACCGGCCCTGCCATGACCGCGGGAACGGCCCGCGACAACATCACCCCGCTTACCACCAGCCCGGAATGGGTGGTTTCCATCGCCAGGCTGAAAACCGCGATGTTGTTGAAGTGGTCGCCGATCTCACTCACCACTTGGCCGATCCAGGTGTACCGGTAGTTGCGGTTCCGCCGCAAAAGCTGCAAGAAATCATTCATCGCGAATGGTCTGGCTGGTTCAACCCCCTGTCCTTAGTCTTCCCGACGCCGGCTACGACCTGGGCGGCCCGTGCGGCCAGCCGGTGGGCCGCTTTCATATGATCACTCCGCCTTTTGTCACCGAGGGGGCGGGATCTCGCGCGGACAACGGACGCCAAAGGCACGCCCGACCAGAGAGTCTCGTACCATTCTAGAATAGCCTCGGTGCGCGCGAGTAACTTTAGTTTTCGGCCGCTTCTTCTCTCCTTGCCTGCTCAATCGGGGCGCCGACCCCAAAACCGGCTACAAGATCGTCGCTAAGGCCGTGAAAAGCTGCCTGCTTCCCCTTTACGAGAACGAGCGAGGCATCACCAAGCTCAATTACAACCCCGAGAAGGCCGGGCAGAAGATTCCGGTGAAGGAGCTCTTCCTGAGTATGGGCTCCGCGTTTGTTCACCTCGCGAGCGAGAAGTTTGCGGAAGTCACGGAAGAAATCCAAGAGGAAGCGGATCGCCGCTGGCAGCACCTGCTCCCCCTGGACGCAAACCCGCGCTGTGAGCTTAATCCTCATTCGCGGGCGGTTTGGGCCCGTAAGCGCTAACTTAGCCTCCTGCCGCAGGGCGATGGCTTGGAAGACACTGATGAGAAGGCCGAAGGCGATGTCCGTGGGGAGTGAAAACCTGGCCGCTTATTTCAATTTAACAGCGGACACAGCGACGCCGCGGCGCTTTCCTTCCATCATACCGCTCACACTTTGCCGAGGTCGTTAGTCGCTTAATTCCAGAGGCACTAATAGGTTGAGACTATTGCAGATCTCGCGATTCCCCGGTAGTCTCCCCGCTGCGTCGGTTTTCTCTTGGGTTCTCAAAGGGCTTAACAAGATCCAGGAATAACAATCTTGTGCAGAGGAGCGGTCTCAATCCGCTCCTCTCTCAGGGGAGCCGATCTATGCGTAAATCGATATGGATTCTAGCCGCGCTTCTGACCGTGGGGTTTGAAGCACCTTATGTTCGTGCGCAGGCCAGCGGTGCGCATCTTGACGGCATCGTGAGCGACGCGCAAGGGCTGGCGCTCCCGGGCGTGAAAGTCACGCTGACTGAAACTCATACGGGGCTGGCCCGCACGGTGGAGACCACGCCGGAGGGCACCTACCAGTTTGTGAGCCTCAACCCTGGGCAATACCAGCTTTCCGCGACGTTGAAGGGATTCGAGTCAGCGGTGCGGACGCTCACGTTGGAAGTGAACCAGTATCTCCGCCTCGACCTCAGCATGCGGGTCGGCCGCCTGACGCAGGAGGTCCAGGTGGTGGGCTCGGCGAGCTTACTGCGCACGGCTGATGCCAGCCTGGGTGAAGTCATCGAACCCACCCTGACGAAGGAACTACCTTTGAATGGCCGGCATCTGCTGGACCTGGCGCTGTTGGCCCCAGCGGCTCACCAGGGATTTGGGGCGCAAACGGGCGGAACAAATCCGCTCTACTGGCGACCCTCCCAGAACTCGGCCTTGAGCGTCGGCGGCGGGCGGCCCAACGCCAATTACTTTTTGCTGGATGGCTCGACCGATACCGACCCCACTTTCAACACGCTCTCCTACAGCCCTTCGCCCGATGCCATTCGCGAGTTCAAGGTGCAGACAGGAAGTTACTCAGCGGAATTCGGAGGCGCGGGCGGCGCGCAGATCAACATCGTGACCAAGTCTGGCGGCAATGAATTGCACGGGGACGCCTATGAGTTTGTCCGTAGCAACACTTTTGATGCCCGCACGTTCACGGATCCCAGCAACATTCCGCATCTCGCGCAGAACCAGTTTGGCGCCTCGCTAGGTGGCCACATCCGCAAGAACTCCACGTTCTTCTTCACCAACTATGAAGGCTTCCGTTTGAGCAACGGACTGGCACAGATTGAAACGGTTCCCACGCAAATGGAGCGCATGGGCGACTTCAGTGCGAGTGGCGTGACCATTTACGATCCCTCCACGACGCATCCCAACCTCAACTACAACTCGGCGCTTCCCATCAGTCCTTCCAATCCCGCCGTCCTCCGCGACCCCTTCATGGACGACATGATCCCCACCGGCCAAATTAGCTCCGTAGCCATGGGCGTGCTCGCGCAGGTGCCGCTTCCCAATCTTACCCCAGGCAGCATGACGGGGATGGGCATGGGCCCCGGAGTGGGCACGGGCCCGGACTCGAACAACTATCTGGACCTTCGCACCAATCGCAATTCTACTGATCAGGGGACGATTCGAATCGATCAGAATCTGCGCCATGGCGACGCGCTATTCGGGCGCTACTCCTTCCTTTCCGAGCGGGATTTCACGCCGGAGAATCTGCCCGGCTTCGGATCCTTCGACAACAACCTTGCGCAGAACCTGACCATCCAGCACACCCACCTCATCTCGTCCACATCGGTGAACGTCCTGTGGTTTGGGATGTCGCGCCTTTCCATGCACCGCTATTCACAGAATAACTTCACCAACGATTACGTCACGCAACTGGGCATCCAGGGTGTGGGATTCGGCGGGAAGGGCGCCTGGGGTATGCCCTACATGGCGGTCCAGGGCTACAACCCCTTTGGTGATTCCTTTGCGGCGACACCCGTGCAGGATTGGGACACCACCCTGCAAGTGGGTGACATTTGGAACAAGCAATGGGGGCGGCACTCCCTCAAGGTGGGCGGCGACTTCCGGCGTTACTACTGGCCCATGTGGGGCTTCTTCCAGAACCGCGGCTACTACCAATTCACCAATGGATTCACCACCCAGACGGCCACCAACGACGGCACCGGCGCCGCGCTCGCGGGCTTCCTGTTGGGACTCCCGGTGGTGAAACAACGGCAGGCTGGCATCCCCGACATGGACCTGCGCCAGTGGTATGGCGACGGCTTCGTGCAGGACAACTGGCGCGTGACGGAGAACACGACGCTCAACCTGGGCGTGCGCTACGAGTACATGAGCCCGCTCACCGACGTCCGAGCCAACAAACGCGGCAGTAACCTGGCGTTCCGGGATGGTGTCCCTTATATTTTCATCGGAGGCCAGGACGGCACCCCCGCCGGGTTGCTTTACACCCGCAAGCTCAACTTCGCGCCGCGGGTGGGCTTGACCCACGCTTTCCAGGGAAGCTTCCCCTTCGTCATGCGCGCGAGTTACGGCATTTTCTTCACGCCCGTGGATATGAACACCTGGTGCAACCAGCGTCACAACGTGCCCTTTGTCTTCCCGCAGACCCAGCAAAGCGACAACTACACTCCCAGCCTGACCGGATTCGATTTTGGCCAACCGGTTCTCGGCCAGACCGTGGTCAGCTTCACCGCCTTTGACCCGCATAGCCAGTCGCAATACGTCCAGCAGTGGAGCTACTCTCTCCAAAAAGCGCTTCCCGGAAGCACGGTTGTGGAGATTGGCTACCAAGGCGACAACGGATATCACCTCCAGCGCGCGCACCTGATCAACAATGCGCCTCCCGGACCGGGGCTCATCCAACCACGGCGGCCTTTCAAAACCATCGGTTTTCTTCCCGGGACCACCTTCCCCAGCGATGTCACCGTGGTCAGCACGGTTCAGCCCGTCTCCACCATCAATCTGCTGGAAAACTCCGCGCGCAGTTGGTACCACGCGGGCTGGATCGACGTTCGCCGCCGCTTCTCCCACGGACTCACTTTTCTCACCGACCTCACGTGGGCCAAGAGCCTCTCGAATGCCCCGGACTTCCGCTCTCCTATGGATGAATCCGCCATCCCGCAAAATGATTCCAACCTCGATGCCGAGAAGGGCTTGGCCTGTGATGTTCGCCTTCGCTACGTCGCCAGCTTCGTCTACCAGCTGCCCGGGTTGAACCAGCACGCGTGGATGAGCCGGCTCACCTCCCACTGGGAACTGGCGACGGTCTATCAGGCGCAGACGGGAATGCCTTTCACCGTTTCGGTGTTTGGCGACACGGCGAATGCCGGCACAACCCTGGGTGAGAATCCCATCCGCGCGAACTACACGGGCCAGCCGGT
Organism: Terriglobia bacterium; assembly: GCA_020073545.1. GTDB lineage: Bacteria > Acidobacteriota > Terriglobia > UBA7540 > UBA7540 > Bog-366. The sequence goes on from JAIQEZ010000014.1 coordinate 46,095, forward strand.
GTTCACTTCCGGCACCAACACTGCGGCGGAGTGGTTCAATACCGCCGCCTTTGCCGCCCCGCCGGCCTACACCTTCGGCAACGTGGGGCGCAATACGGTGGAAGGTCCGGGAATGCAGATCATGGACCTGGCGGTCACACGCGACTTCCATCTGCGGGAATCATTGCGACTGCAGGTCCGCGCCGAAATGTTCAATGCGCTGAATCACACGAACTTCGGGACCCCCAACCGCTTTGTGAACACGCCGCAGTTCGGAACCATTACCATGGCCATGCACCCCGGCCGCGAAGCCCAATTCAGCGCGCGAATTACCTTCTGAGGCTGACGCGCCGAGCCTCTCCCTATAAGTCGCGCAGGATCTGGGTATGGCTCCCAAGCGCGTAGCGCTGTCACTTGGTCGGTTAACGCCCTCCGGGTAGAGGTGATCTTCAGCCTGCGGCGAAATGCCCGGCAAGAACAGGGGTTAGGGGTCAGGTGTTGGGGGTTAGGGAGGAAGGCGACTGACTACTGACGGCTGCTTTCCCGGTGAAGAGAGATCGGGCGGCCAGGGAAGGTGCCATCTTCCGGTATAGGCTCGCCCTTTACCCACCCTGGAGAGGCGTAGAGATTTTTCGCGCCACTGGAAATTTTGTCCGTATTGACAGTGCCTCTAAAACTCGCGTCGTGAAGCAACTCCATTGTTCACAAGCACTTAACGTCTTGCGTGTCTGGCCCTCCGCGTGCCCTTTTGGCTTCATGCCTTTAGCTCAAAGGCAATCGGCAAATTGGAGGGACTTATGAACGAGGAACAGAGGGAAGTGTTTCCGGGGCTTTCCGCGCCTCCGGAAAAGGCTCCGCCGGAAGCGCCTCAGGTAGCGTCATCCACTAATCTCGGACTAAAGATCGCGCTCGTCGTGCTCGTACTGGCCGCGAGCTTCGGAGTGACTTACGGCTGGCTCCAACGGCACACTGTCCGGGAGCTTGCCTCCAGCCGCGATGAGCTGAACGCCTCACTTGCCCAGACGCGCAGCCAGGCGGACGCCTTAGCCACCCGGCTCAGTGATGTTCAGGCACAAATAGAGGCCGCTCGCGCAGCCGCCGAAGCGCCGAAGCAGGAAGAAGCGCCGGCCCCAGTCGCCCCCCCGGCGCCGCGCCGTCCTGCCCATCGCGCTGCGGCCAAGCGCCCACCGGCCGACGACCCACGCTGGAACCAAGTCCAGCGGCAACTCAGCGAGCAGCAAAAGGCGCTGGCAGAAAGCAAGCAGCAGATTGCCGAGACCCAGGCCAACTTACAGCAGGCCAAATCCGAGCTGGAAGGCAATCTTCAGTCCGCGCGGAACGAACTGGGTAGCGGTATCGCCCGCAACCACGAGGAGCTTGTGGCGCTCCAGAAGAAAGGCGAGCGGAACTACTACGAGTTCAACGTCGGAAAGTCCAGAGCCTATCAACACACCGGTCCGATCAGCATTTCGCTGCGCAAAGTCAACGACAAGCACGCGTATTGTGACCTGAACATGCTGGTCAATGACACCGGGATTTCCAAGAAGCACGTCAATCTTTTTGAGTCGGTCACGTTCTATCCGGAAGGCTACCTGCAACCTGTCGAGCTGGTCATCAATCGCATCGGAAAGGACTTCGCACGCGGTTACGTGAGCGAGCCGAAGTACCGACCCAGGCAGCAGGCGGCCGTGCCTGCCCCCCCTCCCACTACCGCGTCGGCCAACACCCCTGCTCCAAGCGTCCCAGATGCCCAACTCGCGCACCGGACGGAAGAAGCGCACTGAGGCTCGAAACCTGATCCTCGCCGGGGAGGACGTGCAAGCGCCCTACCCGGCGCCATCGCCGGGGGCGGCACGGGATTAGTCATAGGCGCGATCGTGGGTGGTAGGGGCGCCTACGCCGGACAGCGTCTCCTGCATCGGATCAGCAAATAGTCGACTTCCCCGTAAATGGTCCCACTTGTCCGCGAGCGGCTTCCCGCCAAGCCACGGGAGCACCGCAGGCTGACCACGGCTGCGTTTACTTATCGCCGCCAGGCATTCGGTGGCATTGCCACCGAGTCCAAAGTAGGCCCACGCGCAGTGTCGATCGTCCCCCCTCCGACCCTTCTGACTCTTCCTCGCCTGCCCTGATTGGTATATAGTTTGCAGTCGCGAAAAGGGGAAGGCCAGCTTTCGCCCAGCAACACGGTGTCTGACTTCTCGGGAGGATGGACTATGTCGATCTTAGGTGTTCTAACTGGATCCTGGGCAGTGATCACGATCGCTTTCATTATCCTGCTCCTCTACCGCCGAGCACTTACCAGCCAGGAGGCGGATTGGATTCCGCTGACGGACGACGCAAGGGAAGAGCGTGCCATTCAAGCGCAGACGATAGTTGAGATGAAGACCAAGAAGTTGACCATTCCGATCCGCACTCTGGGTACGCTTTCGGTGGTCCTCCTATTGGTTATCTTCGGCTTTTGGCTCTACCAAAGCATTTACGGTCAGCCAATCGTCCAGTAGTGAGGCTCGTTCGGTGGGCGATCCGATGAGACAGGGGCGCTGCGTCCAGGGGCGCATTGCGTCTTCTCAGCCTTCCAGCACTCGACTTGTGCCGTTCGCAAGCGCACGGTATTGAGGCCTACCCTTTAGACCTTGCGAGAACAGTGCTGGCGACCGCTTCAGGCGCCGACCCTTGGGTTACACGGGTTAGTCTTGACGCCGCCCTCCCGCACTCCGCCTTCCTGGAGATACGTGCTTCCCTTTGCTCTCCGATTTCGCTATGGTGTGCTTCTACGCCGCGCATGGCGCAGTCAAAGTTTCTTTTCCGTCTTTGACCATTCTTCCCGCAAGGAGTCCTTCCTTGATGTTCTCAGGTTTTCAAAAGTCGTCGGACTCTCATTCTTCACCCGCGATCCTCGTCGCTCTCTTTTTTGGTTCGCTCCTCCTCTCGCCGCGCCCACTCGCGGCCGTCGAGTGGTCCACGCTCTTCACCGCGCAGGATGTGCGCGACCATCTTTCGACCGAGCAGGGCCGCCAGGGCGCACTGGAATTCTGCCGCAAGATGGGCATCACCAAGGTCTACATCGAACCCTTTCGTGACGGCTACCAGGCCGAGGAAGCGACTCTCAAGGCCGCGCGCGATTTCTTCCGCCAAGCCGGCCTCGCAGTCTCCGGCTGTGTCACGACCACCGGGATCGGCAAGCCCTCCAGCGGCTGGCAAGTTGCCGTCTGCTACACGCATCGCCAGAACCAGGAGCGGTTGGAGTCCATCTTCCGCTTCACCGCGGCCCTGTTCGATGAAATCATGATTGACGATTTCTTTTTCACCGACTGCGAATGCTCGGAATGCGCGGCGGCCAAGGGCGCGCTGAGCTGGCGGCAGTATCGCGAGAAGCTGATGCTCCAGATGAGCCGCGAGCGCGTCCTGGGGCCCGCCCGGGCGGTGAATCCCCGGGTCAAAGTCATCCTCAAGTTCCCCCAGTGGTATGACCTTTTCCAGGACCGCGGCTACGTGCCGGATCAGGAAGTCGCGCTCTACGACCGCATCTGGGTGGGGACGGAGCTTCGCGACCCAAGCTCCGACGAGTGGGGCCACAAGCAACAGTACGAGGGCTACTTCCTATATCGTTGGCTCACGGACATTGCCGGCGCCAAAACCGGCGGCGGTTGGTTCGATCCTTACGGCACCACGCCCACGCTCTACCTGGATCAACCGCTCACCACGATCCTGGCCGGTGCACCGGAGGTATTCCTTTTTCATTACGGCGAACTCATCTCGCCGGAATTTCGCGCCCAGGCGGAAGCCCTGGCGCTTCGCCGTCGCCAGTACGAATCGCTCGCCAAATTCGTCTCCGACTGGGGTGGGCTCGCGGCCTACAAGCCCGTCTCGAGCGAACCCGGTGACGAAGAGTATGTTTTCGATGCGATTGGCATGCTGGGAATTCCTCTCGCGCCGACCGCGCGTTTTCCCGAAGGCGCGCGTGCTGCACTCTTTGCCGTCCACGCGCTCGAGGATGCGGAGTTTGTTCCCAAACTCGCGCGTTTTCTTGCTGCCGGCGGCACGGCCTTCGTAAGCCAGGGTCTCGCGCATCGGCTCAATGCCGACCCGCGACTACCCACGCAGGCATCGCTCGATCTCGAGAAGGACCATTACCTAAAGACGCTGGAGGCTGGGAGTGGAAAGCTGGTGGTGTTTTCCGCCGCGCTGCCACGCCTGACCTACGTCGATGCGCAAAACCGCGTGGCGCAGCTCACGCCGGAGCTCCGCCGCGCGCTCGCCGACCTGCGCAACCAAGTCGCGGAATTCACCGTGACCTCGCCTGACGCTCCACCGCGCGTGGCCGTCTATCCACTCGGCGGGCGCGTCGCCGTGGTGAACTACACGGAACTCCCCGTCGCTTGCGGGTTGGCTGGACTTGCAGGCATGGCGCGCAAATACATGAAGGTCTACGGCCTCGACGGCGCCACGCTCGCCTCCGACGGCGCGACCTTGCGGCTGCCACCTCACGCCGTGTTGGTGGTGGAATAAGCTATTGCCGGACGCCTTGGCAGCCGACGCGCGGCAGCGCGCTCGCGCCAGGCTCTGTTCAGGAAGGGTGGGATGCGCGGCAGATCGCCGCGCCGCCCCCCTGTAACGGAGCGCGCCTCAACAATGTATCAATCCTCGAAGAAGGTATAAGTTGCGGGTCGGCCGGCCGCCAACGGGTGTTCCTGTAGACGCTATCGGGAAGCAGCTTGAAGTCAGCACACCACCCAGATTGCATGGGTGCTTTGGTTCTCTGCGCAATCAGTGGGGCTGCCAATCTCCTCGCCCCTGCCCCATCCCGCTTGTCCTGACCTGTGTTGCCACGAACTGGCCCTGCACTTCCTTCCCGGTGGCAAAAATGCGATCGCCCGCTTTGAGGTCTTTCAGGGTGATGGCCTGGCCTTGTTTGGTGAAGGTCGTCTGGTCATTGATCATGATGGTTGTTTCGCCTTGGAAGCGGTTGCGCACCTTGATCCGGTTCTGGGCGATGGAAATGATCTCCCCGCCAGCCCGGTCGCCCCCACTTTGACCCCAGCCGCCACCTGGACCTCCTGGGCCACCGCCTGGACCCGGCCCACCGCCAGCTTGGAACCTCTGAAGCTGTTCTTCGGTGACGCGTCGAATGCCCACGGCCACAAATTGCCTGTCAGAGTTGAGGTTGCCACGCACAAAGACGTGGTCGCCCGGCTTCAGATCTTCCAGGTGGAATTCCTGCTGTTGCTGTCGGTAGTGTGTCTGGTCATTCACCAGGACGGTCTGCGTAGTGCCGTCCGACTTCTTGAGTTCGAAACGATCAACCCCCACGGAAGCGACGGTTCCCATAATGCGCTCGCCGGCCATCTCAGGGCGGGGCGATTCCGGCGCCTGGGCCGGGGGTTTTTCCTGTGCGGCCACCGACCCGGAAATCGTCAGAGCAAGCAGAATCGCAAGGCTTAATAAGAACTTATTGGACATAAAACCCTCCGCCAGCTTTTGACGACTGGAATGCCCGCGGGGTTACCCTGTAACCTCGCGGGTCTGGAAAACGTACTCACAGGTTGAAGGTCTCGGAATCACACCGGGTGGAGTGTCTCGCGCGTGCCGCTGTGGAATGCAACCAGATACGTTAGGTCTCTTTGGGCGCTCGTCGCCCTTGGGGTTTTGGCCCCGAGCCTGCTGTTCGGCCAAACCGCCACATCGGGGACGATCGTGGGGCACGTGCGTGGCCCCGGGGGAGTCTCCGTTCCGGGCGCGACCGTCCAGCTCACCAATCCGCAAACCGGCGAGCGCAAAGAGACCTGGACCGACGAAGCAGGCAATTACACTTTCAATGGACTCAATCCGGGAAGCTACCGCTTGGCGGTGTCATTGGTAGGATTCCGTCCAGACTTGCGCGAACCCGTGCCCGTGAGTCCAGGCACGATCCTCAAGGTCAACGTGGCGCTGGTCTTCGCGATGCCGGAGGGCGGCGCGCCGCAACCGGCGCAGACTGGGGCGCGCCCCGCAGGCAATCCGGCAGCCCTGCCGGGAGAGAGGCTCGGTCGTCAGCAGAGTCCCAGCGATTTGGAGAATTCTCCTGGCGAGGGGGTAGGTCCGGGTGGGGGAGCGGGAGCCGTTCGCATCGCCGAAGGCGCGGGCATGGAGAATCCCGTCTCCGCCGAGCCCGTGACCGAAGAAGTTGACACCTCCACAAGCGCGGCCAACTCTTTCCTGCTTGCCGGGGGGACTGGCAACGTGCCCGCTCCAGGGGAAGAAGGGGGGCGCGGCGGGCGCGGTCGAATGCCGGGTGGACCGCAAGAGATGGCTCCAGGCTTTGGCGGAGGCGGGTTCGGCGGCGGGCCTGGAGGAGGCTTCGGCGGTGGCCCAGGGGGCGGCTTTGACGGCGGGCCCATGATGATGGGCGGCGGAGCCCGCAACTGGGGGCGCAATCGTGCGCAGGTGAACCGCATTCGCGGCAACATGGTGGAGCAGTACACAA
>JAIQEZ010000015.1 GCA_020073545.1 Terriglobia bacterium
GGCAAAACCATCTGGCGGTGGCGTGGGAGCTCCTCCAGCACGCGGCCGTACGGGTCGATGAGAGTGGTTACGCCGTCGTTGGTAGCCCGCAGCAAGTAGCGGTGGTTCTCAATGGCGCGCAGCCGGGCCATTTCCAGGTGCTGATAGGCGGCCGCGGAATCACCGTACCAAGCGTCGTTCGAGATATTCACCAGCACGCCAGCGCCGGCCGCCGCCAGCCGCCGGACGAGTTGCGGGAAAATCGCCTCGTAGCAGATGAAAACGCCAACATCCCCCGCCGGGGTCTTGGCAACCCGGTAACTGGAACCCGGAACAAAGTTCCCCACCTCCGACGTGATCTTGTCCACGAATCCGGGAAACGCCCAGGCCGGAACGTACTCGCCGAAAGGCACCAGGTGGATTTTATCATACCGTGACACTTCGCGGCCTTCCGGGTCCAGGATGATGGCGCTGTTCGTGATCAGCCTCCCTGCCGCACCAACCGGGATGACCGTGTTGGTGATGACGAAGGCGTGCGCTTGCCTCGCCATATTCTCTATCGCGCTGCGAAAAATGAGGTCGCGGGTGAAATAGAACGGCGCGGGATTCTCCGCCCAAATCAGGAGCGGGGGCTCGGCCATCGCGCGCGCGCCTTCTGCCGGCCCATTTTTCGACGTCTTCAGAAAATCATCGATCGTGGCGACGCTGAGATCTACCAGCCGCTGAAGTTGGGCGGGATCGCGCCAGGGAGTCCAGGCCTCCAGCGCCGGTTCGTCCAGCGGGACGTTGGGCTGCACGAGGAACGCCAGCTCCCCGCCCACGGTCTCGGGTGGCGGCTTCAGCCCCCGCTGAGCAAGCAATAACAGCACGACCCAGCATGCAAGCGCTCCCCAGGCCCGCGCGCGTCTCGGCGCGAGCAGCAACCAGGCCAGCAGCGCGCTCGTCGCCACGGCCAGGAACGAGAGTCCATACACGGCCGTGACCGATGCGATCTGCCTCAGGCCGGAAGCCTGTACGGCGTAACCGAGAAGATTCCAGGGGAAACCCGTAATCAGATAAGTCCGCGCCAACTCCATTGCCACCCAGAGAAACGGCGCGAGAGCGAGCGTCCACCCCGCGGAGCGGTGTGCGACCCATCCCATAAGGAAGCCGAACACGCCAAAGAAGGTCGAGAAGATGATGACGAAGAGAACCAGACCGCCCCACGCCAGAGCCGGCGCCAGTCGCCCGTAAACTTCCATGACGCTCACAAACCAGTAACAGCTTCCCGCCAGGAAAATCGCGCCACACAAATAACCCAGCAGAAACGCGTGCTTCAGCCGCTTTTCGCCTGCCAGCGCCGCCAGCAACGGCAAGCACGCAACCCACACCAGCCCGCGCAGATGGAGCCTGGGAAAGCACGCCACGAGCAGCAGCCCGCTCAGCGCGCAGGCAGCCCCGCGGATGAGAGTCCACTCCAGAACCAATCTGTGGGAATTGTGGCGTACGGTTGGCATCCGGCTGTCATTAATCCCTGAAAAGAGGGCAACCCACTCGGACTATCCCGGCGGGACTTCCGAGGCGCGAGGAGAGGCCGCAGCGTCCTAATGCCGGATGAAGGGCTTGAATCCTTCCTGCGAGAGCTTGCTGCGCACCTTTTCAGCGTCGTCGCGAGTCTTAAAAGGCCCCACCTGCACTCGGAAGAGGTTATCGTTCGCGTGCGCGTATTCAGGCGTCACCAGAAACACCGGATAGCCCCGCCCTTTCAGGATGTTGACCAGTGCTTCGGCATCCTGTTTGGAGCGCAACGCAGCGACCTGCAGAGTGATGCCCTGCCCGACTTCCCCGGGAGCTGCGGCGGACGCGGGTTGCTGACTCGTCTCCGGCTTCGCCGGCGCAGCCGCAGCGTGTTGCGGCGCGGAAGGAGTTGCGGCCGCCGTCTTCGCCTGGGGCGGGGCAGCCTTCCTGCCCGGGCCGGCTGGCTGCACCGCGCTGGTGTCTGGCGCGGGTTTGCCCGGTGTGCGCCCGGCCGCCGATTCCTGGGGGGTAACTTTCACGCTCTCCGCGGGCGGGTTCACCGTGGGCGGGATGGCCGCGGGCGCGGTAACGCGCTCCGTAGGAGGCGCCGACCGGGAGAAGCGTTCGTTGAACCCCACCAGGAATCCGAGCGAGAAGAAGACTCCGCAAACTGCTACGCCCGCCAGAAACAGGAGGATCAAGTGGTGCGCCGAGAGTCCTCTCTCCTCCTGATGTTCCCGTATGCCCAGTACCACCGTGATCCTCCTTGCGGTCAAGACCTGGCCGATTGTTCGACCGACGAGGTCATTCTAGTTCTTCTCTCCCCCTCCCGGCTTGGGCGGGTTTGTCATCTTGCCGAGCAGAGCCGTAAGCAACTCCACCGGAACCGGGAAGACCACCGTGGTGTTCTTTTCGGTCCCGATCTCCACTAACGTCTGCAGATATCGCAGGGTGATGGCGACGGGTTCCTTGGCGATGACCGCGGCGGCTTGTGCGAGTTTCTCGGACGCTTGGTATTCGGCGTCGGCGTGGATGATCTTCGCCCTCCGCTCCCGCTCGGCTTCGGCCTGCGCGGCGATGGCGCGCTGCATTTCCTGCGGCAAGTCCACCTGCCTCACTTCCACCTTCGTCACCTTGATGCCCCAGGGCTCGGTGTGCTCGTCCAGGATGGTTTGCAGCCGGTTGTTAAGCTTCTCGCGCTGGGAGAGTAGATCGTCCAGCTCCACTTCGCCCAAAACCGAGCGCAGGGTGGTTTGCGCCAACTGCTCGACGGCGTAACGGTAATTCTCAAGCTCCACGAACGCCTGCTGCGCGCTGATCACGCGGAAGTAAACGACGGCGTTGACCTTCAGTGAAACGTTGTCCCGTGTGATGATGTCTTGTGGTGGCATATCCCAAGCAACAACGCGGAGAGAAACCCTCACCAGCTTATCAATAGGCCAGAGGATGAAGATGAGCCCCGGCCCCTTGTCCGGCTTCTGGAGCCGTCCCAGGCGGAAGATCACCGCCCGCTCGTATTCGCGCAATATATTCAAACAAGCTGAAACCCATAGGAAGATAATAATCGCCACAACGGTGTAGGCCATAGTGTGCTCCTTTTCACAGTCCTGCAGCTGAGACCACCCGGGTTATGGTCCTTGAACCTTGCTGCTCCTTTGGGGCCTCCCTGCCCCCTTTCTCCTCGTCGCACGGGAATGATCGGCGCAAAAAGCCTGTTCACGATCCCACCGGCTTCCCATGGAGCGGTGCGAACTAGTCTATCGGGGTTCCGTCGCCGGCTCAACTACTAAGGTCAGACCCTCCATCTCCCTCACGCGAACTCGCGTGCCTTGCGGAATTCTTTCCGCCGCGCGTGCCTCCCACAATTCACCGTGGATCAGTATCTTTCCCGCCGGAGCCAGATCGGTTCGCGCCACGCCCAACGCCCCGATCATACCTTGTTCACCCGTAACTGCTTTGCGCAACTTCGCGGCAATGGCAAAACGCACCAGGATGATGGTGATGAATCCCAAGGGCAATGCTACGCTCAGGGCCGTGGAAAGATGAATGCGCGCCTCGGGCCACGGCGACTTGACCAGAATCAAAGCCCCCAGCACCATCGCCACAATCCCGCCCACAGCCAGCACACCGTGCGAAGTCAGCTTAGCTTCGAGCGCGAAGAGGACGAGCGCGGTGAGGATCAGCAGAGCCCCCGCGTAGTTGATCGGAAGGAGATTGAAGGCGTAGAGCGCCAGGACGAGCGAGATCGCGCCCACCACGCCGGGCGCCACCATGCCGGGATGCGTGAACTCGATGTACAGGCACGCCGCCCCGAGCGCACCCAGGATGAAGGCAATGTTGGGATCCGCAACCCAAGCGAGAAAAGCCTCAAGTCTCGGCATGAGATAGGGCTCGACGGCCGCATTGGCCAAGTGCAACGTCGTGGTCGTATCGTCGAATCGTCGGATCGCTTTGCCGTCGCACTTCGCGAAGATCTCGCTGGGCGAGCTGGCGACGGCGTCAATCAGCTTGTCGTCGAGCGCTTCCTTATCTGTGAAGGAAGAACTCTTGCGGACCGCCTCTTCCGCCAACGCCACATTGCGCCCCCGTTTCTGCGCAATGGACCGGATGTAAGCCGCCGCGTCATTTTCAAGCTTCTCTTCCATCGTCTTGCCGACATCCGATCCGCCCAGAACCACGGGATGGGCAGCTCCGGTGTTGGTGCCCGGGGCCATCGCAGCCAGATCGCCGGACAACAGGATAAAGAAGCCCGCAGATGCCGCGCTGCCACCGCTGGGCGCGACATAGGTAATCACCGGGACGCGCGAGTCGAAAATCGCCTGGATGATCTCGCGCATGGAGGTCATCAGCCCGCCAGGCGTGTTCAATTCCAGCAGGACTGCGTCGGCGTTTTCCTCATTGGCATAACGGATCCCCCGCACCACGTATTCCGCGCTCACCTGGTGGATCATCATATCCAGACGAATGACCACCACCCGCGGTTGCGGGCGGGCAGCGCGCACAGAGTTCGGGGGTAATCCGGCGGCGAGAAGAACGGCGAACCAGAGTGCGGAACGCAGGATTTTGGAGATCAAGGCGTCTTCCTTGAATTCGCGGCTCCGGCCGGGGTCTGTTGGATCAACTGTTCAGCTTCGTGGTTGCCGGGGTCGAGATCCAGAGCGGCCTGGCCCTGCAGGCGAGCCAGTGCCGGCTGGTTCAGCGAAAGATAAACGTGCGCCAGCGAAAGGTGCGCTGCCACGGTACTTTTCAATTTGAGTGAAGCCTCCAGTTCCGCAGCGGCTTCCTGGTGTTTCCCCTCGGCCTCGAGCACCTGGGCGAGCAACAGGTGCCCCTGGGGATCAGCAGGGGCCAAGGAGACAACCTCCGAGAGCTCGCGCTCCGCTTCTGCATAGCGTCTGTCCGTGAAGAACTTTTTCCCGAGAGCGAGGTGCACGTCGCTGTGCTCCCGGGGAGAAGCGTTCGCCAGACGCTCCTCCAGTGCGTTATGCAGAGTCAGCTCCAGCAACCGGAAAGCTCGACCATTATAATTCTTCTTGAGCCGCGGCTGGGGAAGCATGTCTCCCGGCTGTTCGGCCGGCCCAACCTCGTGTTCGGCCAACCAATCCAGCTCTCTCTGTTCCGCGGTATCGTCTCCAAGCTTCTCCAGAACCAGGGCCAGCAGGGTGTGGGCCTCGGAGTCCTCGTCGTTCGCGCGGACGGCTTCCCGGAGAGATTCCCCCGCGGCTTGGTACCGTTTCTCGTACCAGAGGGCCACCCCGCGGTTAAAGCAGAAATCGGCATCCGAAGGATCGCTCTGGTAAGCGCGCTCGAAATTCGCCAGGGCCTCGGAATATCGGCCACGGCGGGCCTCCAGAACACCCAGGTTGTTGGAGACTTCGTTTAAGGGGAGTTTCTTCCAAAAGGATTCAAACTCTCTTTCGGCGATCGCTTCGTGCCCCAGGAAAAACTCATCGACGGCGCGCAGAAACAACGACTCGTCGTAACTGGGATCGGACTCCTCGAGCCTGCGCAACCATTTGGTGGAGTTCGCGTAGTCCTTCTGCTCGAAATATAACCGGCCTAGAGCGAACGCCGCCCGATGATCGGAGGGATCCAGGCGATCCGATTCCAGGAAGAAATGCAGGCGGCTCGTGTCGTCGGCAGCCACCAGCCCGCGAATGTAGTTCTCGAAGGCATCGAGGCGGATATCGTGGAAGCGCCGCCGGAAGTCTTCCTCGTTGCCCACCGTGAAGCTGCGGTCGTGCGTCGCCAGCAATCGCCACGCGAGCCGCGTCTGCAGGTCCACCAGGTCCGTCAGCTCTCCCGAAACTTCCAGAGGTTGCGATAGTTTCAGCAGGCGGACATCCAGAAGCTGCGAGCGCGCCACCAATCGATTGCCGGTAACGTTGAAATTACCGAGAATTGCCCAATCCACGCCGAGGGTTTCCGCCACCTTGAATTCGCTGGCCAGCGTCAGTGGCGTGTCGATGGGCATTCCGAGCTGCGTACAGGCGGCATTGCGTTCGTCGCGGTCGAGGACGTAATTCTCAGGCTGCGCCAGGCGGGAAGAAAGAACTTCCGCGAAACTTTCTGAGATCCAGTTCAAATCGGAGCGGGGACTCTGATTTTCAAAGGGGAAAACCAGGATGCCCCGCACCGCAGACGAGCCGTGAAGCTGCCCGGGGCAAAGCAGCAGAAGCAGAAGGAATCCAGCCGCTTTTCGCATGAAACCTTAACCCGACTTGGTTATTATAGCACTGCCGGTATCAGGTTCGCCGTGCGCTCCTTTGCCCCAAACGCTCATTCCTTGATGGGCACGGGCGGATTCTTCATGAGTTCTACATAAGCCGGGTGCTGGCGGATCTTGTCAAAATCCGGGTCCTCTTCAATCCGCTTCTGATCGTGGAAACCATCTTCTAAGGCACGTTTGAGGTAGCGAACGGCTTCCTCCGCCTGTCCATTCAAGGCAAAGGCTTTGGCCATGTAGAAATAGAACTGGACATCCGCTCCCCGGGCCCGGATGACCACCCCGAGCAACGACTGCTGAGTCAGGACATTGGGGTCGAGGCCGAGGGCGACGCGATATTCGTCCACCGCCTCCTTGTACTTCTTCAAGTGGTAATACGACGTGCCCAGGTTCAGATGGAAAGCTGCGTCGTTGCTTTTCGCCTCGATCGCCCGTTTGTAGTACTTCACCGACTTTGCAAACTTGTTTTCCATGAAGTACGTCGTGCCGATGTTGTTCCAGGCCTCGGCGAAGTCCTTTTTCAAGTGAGTCGCTTTGCTATAGGCCTTCCGGGCGCCGTGATATTTCATCTGCTGCTGGTAAGTAATTCCCAACTTATTCCACAGCGCGGCATTCTTGAAATTCAACTGTTTCAGAGCCCGCTGGTAGTAGTCAGCCGCCTCGCCGTAGTTCTTCCTGGCCATGAAGATGTCCGCCCGCTCTTCCAGGCTGAGGACCTTGGAAGGGGCAACGGGGGTCTGCGGTGAAACCGCCGTAGGCGTGACCGGTTCCTGACCGGGGCCCGTGGCAGCCACCTGCGCCGCCCCCAGCCAGGCGACGGAAACGATCATGATGGTTGCGGTAAACAGAGCTGCGGCTAGTGTTCTGGGTTTCATTTCAGCAGACCTCGCTCATGCGAGAGAATCCTTGTGGGTCCAGCAGTCAGGGGGTTGAATCCTCATCCCTCCGGCTGCGTTTTCTTTTGAGCATCCGAAGGAGTGGCGGGCTTGGAGTTCTTGCCCTTGAAAATCGCGAAGAATCTCTTCAGCACGCCGCCTTTCTTTGCACCGGGCTGCTGGGGCTCGTCGGGGTTCGCAGCGGGCGGTGTGGAATTGTCGGTCGCCAGGGGAGCGGTTGTCGCACCTGTGGGCACGGTTGCAGCGCTCCCCCCGTGGAACAGTCTGCTTAGAATTCCTCCACTCCCCTGCCGGGGCATCTGTTCCTGCGGTTCGGTCCCCTCAATAAAGTACTCGTTCCGGACCACCACCGAGCCGCCGCCCGGAAGGTTGGCGGTCATCTGGACGGGAGCCGCAACGATGCCGGGTGGAGCTTCGAAGGGCCTGACGTCGCGATACACGCCCTCTCGAGTGGCAAGCTTCATGAACTCAGTCCAGATGGGCAGGGCCGAGCTCGATCCGGAGAGCTTCAGTTCGCGGTCGTCGTCATACCCCACCCAGGCAACCGCCAGAAGGTTCGAGGTGAAACCGGCGAACCAACCGTCATGCGAGGTCCCGGTCTTCCCCGCGGCAGGCAGCGTAAACCCATGCCCCCGGACGCCCGCGCCCGTGCCGTTGTTGACGACGCTCTCCAGCAGGTTCACCATCAGATAGGCCACGCGCGGGTCCAGCACCTGCCGGCTGACTTCCGGGCTCCGCCACAGGGTGCGCCCCGAAGCATCATTCACTGCCCGAACGAACCGCGGTTCCACATATTGCCCGCCATTGGAGAATATGGTGTAGGCACCGGCGATTTCAAGAGGCGTGGCCACGTACGCTCCCAGGGCGATGGCAGGCGTGGCCAGCAGGTCGGGGTTGATCCCCGCGGCCACCGCCAGACTTCGCACTTTGCCGTATCCGACCATCTCCGCCAAGCGCACCGTGGCCACGTTCAGCGAGTACATCAACGCCTCCCGCAGGCTCACCAGCCCGTAGTATTCCTGTTTGTAGTTCTCCGGCTCGTAAGCCTGGCCGGCGAATTGGAAGGTGGTGGGCTCGTCAAGGAGAACGGTCGCCGGTGTGATCAGCGGCTGGGAACCATTCACGCCGGAACTGAGCGCGGCGGCATAAACGAACGGCTTGAAGGATGACCCCGGCTGGCGTTTAGCCAGCGCGTGGTTGAGCTGGCTACGGCCGTAGTCGCGTCCCCCCACTAACGCCTTTAGCCACCCCGTGTGCGGATCGAGCACAACCAGCGCCACCTGCGGTTGTAGCGGATCCGCTGGCGGGGCATCCTTGGCCCGCTTCGCCTTCTTCAACTGCTGATCGACTTCGGTGATGCCCGCGCGGATTCCCTCCGAAGCGGCCTGTTGCACATCCAGATCGAGCGTGGTGTAAATCCGGTAACTCTGGGAAAGCAGGTCGCGTTCGGTGAATTGCGAAAGCAACTGATCCTTCACCATGTCGACGAAGTAGGGAGCCTGGGTGCCCTCCACGTTACGCAACACCACACCCAGGGGAGCCGCGTAGGCCTTTTCCGTGTCGGCGGACGAGAGCATGCCCAGTTCCCGCATCCTCCGTAGCACCAGGCTGCGACGCTCCAAGGCCCGCGCGGGATACTTGTAAGGCGAATAAATGTTGGGCCCGCGAATCAGCCCCGCCAACAAGGCGGCCTCGGCAGGGTTCAGGCTGCTGACATCCTTGTTAAAGTAAGCGCCTGCCGCCTCACCGAACCCGTAAATGGAAAAGCTCCCGCGCTGGCCCAGGTAGATCTGGTTCGCGTACATTTCAAAGATCTGTTCCTTCGTGAGGCGCTGTTCCAGCAGGAGGGCCAGGAAAATCTCCCTTATCTTCCGGTCGAACTTGCGCTGCGGCGTGAGTCCGAAGATGTTCCGCGCCAGTTGCATGGTAAGGGTGCTGCCACCTTGCACGATTTCTTCTGCCCGGACGTCCGCAAGCCCGGAAGCGATGATGCGGTAAAAGTTCACTCCGTGGTGAGAGAAGAATCGGTGATCTTCCGCCGCCAGGACGGCATCAATCACGCACTTCGGAAGGTCCTGATAGCGCACCAGCCGGCGCTTGGAGCGGGAATTGTCGAACAGGGTGGTGATGACTGCCGGCTCGAGCTGATAGCTCTCCAGCGGACCGGCAGCGGAAAGCGAGGTGATAGAGGCAATCCGCCCGTCGCGGAACTCCAACGCCGCCGGGCCCTCCTTCATGACTTCGCCCTGGAAGAAGGACGCCGGCCCTGGCCGGATCTCCAGGCGATTTCCCACCCGCCGGTATGTGCCCACTTGCAAGCCCCCCTCGTCTTCGGCGTAAAGCGCCTTGCGAAGACGCGC
This sequence comes from Terriglobia bacterium, assembly GCA_020073545.1. Taxonomy (GTDB): domain Bacteria; phylum Acidobacteriota; class Terriglobia; order UBA7540; family UBA7540; genus Bog-366. Next base: position 9,459 of record JAIQEZ010000015.1, read on the forward strand.
GGCGACATCCCCGGGAGTCGCCGCCTCACCCACGAACACGGGCGTAGGTGCGGCAAACACCAAGGAAGCATTGTTGAAGATATCGCCGCTCAGGCGGGCGTCGATAACCCGCGAGAATCGCACGTAAAAGTAGACGAAGGTTCCCGCCGCCACGCCCAACACCAGCAGCGCGGCACCCAGCAGAACCTTTTTCCACTTCCGCCTTGACGATCCCCTCCCTGCCCCGGGCTTCGGGCGGGCCCGGGGACCGGAAGAACCTTGCGATGCCGAAGATGAAAAGAGGGGCACGTTTTATATCGACCGATTTTCAGATGAGGGAGTAAAGTGGAGGTGCAGGATGTAAACCTTCAGATCGACGGAAACAGTGTAATCGATGTTGACGCTGACGCGGCTCCCGGTTGCCTCCACATTCACCTGTTCCGCAGCCAGGGGCAGGCCCAATTCCTCAGCCTTTCCCAGGATGTTTTTTCGGATCGCGTCAGCCGGGACCCGCTGCGTCAACCAGAAAGGGGTTTGGTTCTGAATGTAGTCCTGGAGCTCGTAATTGTCCACGTAAACGGGAATGATCTTGAAACAGGAAAAGATCACCGCCGCAAGAAAGGCGAGAGCAAAGATCGCTTTGGCGGTTCCCTTGCCTGACTCAAGGCCTCGCATCTCTTCCCCTGGGGAGGAAACCTCCCACCTCCGCTAACGCAGGTGCCTTTCGAGCAGAGCCGACACAACCACTTCCAGCTTAACATCCTGAATTTGCTTTGTCGAGCGCTGGAAGATCTCCGCCAGCCCTTGCGCCAACTTGCGTTTGCCGAGCGTCAGGCGATAAGGCACACCGATCAAATCGGCATCTTTGAACTTCACGCCTGGCCTTTCGTCGCGGTCGTCAAACAGCACGTCGATAGAGCGCGCACGCATCTCTTCATAGAGTTGTTCCGCGGTGGAGCGAAGCTGCGTGTCATCCATGTTGGCAGCCGTCAGGATGACCTCGAAGGGAGCGATGGGCAGCGGCAGGAACATACCGTCCGCGTCGTGATTCTGTTCCACCGCGGCACTCAGAATGCGTTCCACGCCGATGCCATAAGAGCCCATCACCAGCGGAACTTCTCGGCCGTTTTCGTCGAGCACGCTGGCGTGCATCACCTGGGAATAGCGACGCCCCAGCTTGAAGATGTGACCCAACTCCACTGCGATGCTGACCCGCAGCGGTTTGCCGCACCGCAAGCAGAGATCGCTGGCGGAAATTAGCCGCAAGTCGTGGTACTCAGCAGTGAAATCGCGGCCGGGCGTCACGTTGCGCAGGTGCGCGTCGTCGCGGTTTGCGCCGGTGATCAGGCTCTTGCGGCCCTCCAGCGCGCGGTCGGCAAGAACCCGAACGCCGCGTACGCCCACGGGGCCGAGCGAACCCAGGTGCGCGCCATGCAGCGCCAGGGCTTCCTCCGGCGTGGCTGGGCGAAAAACGTCAGTGCCGAGTGTCGCTGCCAGCTTGGTCTCGCTCAGCGTGTGATCGCCGCGCAACAGGATCACGACCGGCGTGCTCTCCACGACGAAGACCAGCGTCTTGATCATCCGGTCGGCACTCTGCCCGGTGAAGCTCACCAGATCCTCAATCGTCTTCTGCCCCGGCGTGGGGAAGGGCTCCGGGGCGGCATCGCCGGGCGGGTCGGCGACGGCCGGCGCTTTCCCTTCCGCTTTCTCCAGGTTCGCAGCGTAGCCGCAATCACACAGCGCGACGGAATCTTCGCCGGCGTCCGTGGGCGCGGTGAATTCGTGCGAGTGGGTCCCGCCCATCGTCCCGGAATACGCCTCCACAATCACGTACTTCAGCCCGCAGCGGTCGAAGATGCGACTGTACGCTCCATAGTGCTTGCGATAGCTCACGTCCAACCCCGCATCGTCGAGGTCGAAAGAATACGAATCCTTCATCCAGAATTGGCGCAGGCGCAGCAGGCCCGATTTCGGGCGGGGCTCGTCGCGAAATTTCTCCTGAATCTGGTACCAGATCTGGGGAAGCTGCTTGTACGAGCGGAGTTCTCCGCGCGCGATGTTGGTCATCTCCTCTTCGTGGGTCACGCCCAGGACTATCTCATGGTCGTTCCGGTCCCTGAACTTGAAAATCGTCGGGCCGTAAGCATCGTAACGCCCGGACTCTTTCCAGAGTTCGGCAGGGTTCAGCGCGGGCAGGTAGAATTCCTGCGCCCCGATGGCGTTCATTTCCTCGCGGATGATCTGCATGATCTTCAGCATCGATCTCTGCGCCAGAAACAAGTGGGCATAAACGCCCGCCGCGACCTGGCGAATGTAACCCGCCCGCAGCAACAGGCGGTGGCTGGGAACCTCGGCTTCGGCGGGGTCTTCCCGCAACGTGGGGATGAAAATTTGACTCCAACGCATGAGTTCGACCTTTCGTTTCTGGCCGTCAGCCCTCAGCTTTCAGCTATCCGCTAGCATGTCGGTCCTCTTGGCGATGGCTGAATGCTGACAGCTCTGAATCAGAATCCGCCATTGTTGGGGATGCGGCCACAGATTGTCAAGGAATGCGAGAGCGTGGTGTCGTGGGGCAGGTGGCTTCCGTTCGCGGTGGCCTGCCTCCACCAGTCCCCCGCTCGAGGCGTCCACTGCCGAGCTCGTCAGCCGGCCCACCGGGGTTGTTTCTGTGTCCAATTCTGGGGGCGCGCGCGACCGGGCTTCCTTTTGACCCTGGTCTTGCATCTAAGCAGTAGAGAGGGCTTAGGGGTTGTGACGACCCATATTGCTATTCATCCATTCCTACCTCATTCGAAAAACAACGGAATTCGCACGTCTTCACCGCACTGCGTTTAATAGCACTTATAGACTGTAACTTGACTGCATCATCTTTCGTATTAGCAGGTGTGCATGGATTTCGGAAGGTGACGAGAGTGATGACTCGGGAAAGGACGGTCGTACTGGGCTTCAAACAACAGACCAAGGTCAAGCCCAAGACTCAGGGCAAATCATGTGGGAGGATGACCATGCGAAACAAACTATCACTGCTGCCTCTCTTGCTGGTTCTGACGACTGGAGTGTGCTGGGCCGGAGAGCCCACCACCGACGCCCAGACCACGGCGGGTATTCAATCCCGCATTTACCACGCAAGAGTCTACAAGCACGGCGACGTCCAAGTAACGTATGCGAACGGCGCCGCGACGCTCACGGGAACCGTGGATAACCTCGGGAGCAAACTCGACGCGGAGAAAGCAGCGCGCAAAGCCCCCGGCGTGTCCTCCGTTATGGACAACATTCAGGTGCGCGCGGATGACGTAACCGAACAGCAGATGCTCGAAAAGGCGCGCCATGAGATCGTGACCTACTACGCCTATGGGATTTTCGACAACGTGAACCTGCAGGCCCAAGGCGACACGCTCACCGTCAGCGGGCAGGTCACTCACCCCTTCAAGAAGACCGACATCGGAAGCATGCTGCAGCGCGTAAAGGGCGTTGCGACGCTGGTAAACAACTTGGAGGTACTACCCACCTCCAACTTCGATGACCGCCTGCGCTTTGCGGTGGCGCGCGCCATTTACGGCGATCCGTTCTTCATTTACTACGCCGGTCAGGCGCTGCCCCCGATCCACATCATCGTGAAAAACGGGAATGTAACCCTGGAAGGCGCCGTGGCTTCGTCGCTCGACCGCAGCAGGGCCTATTTGGCCGCCAGCGGTGCGGGGCTCTCCTTCTCGGTGGTGAATAACCTTCGAGTGGTTAAGTCCTGACGGTGCTTGGATTTCCCCCTGCCTGCGCTGCGTCAGTTCAGCGCAGGCATTTTTTTTGGCCGGGGCGTCGCGTCAGGCAATGGCAAAGCACGGCGCGGGAGGGAGTCGAGCGGAGAAGATTGCGCCGCCTGCGCTCCTCCGCTAGAATGCCAGTGCGGGTTCTTCGCCGCTCAGTCCAACGATTCCGTCAGGAGCATGCCGTTGCCGGGAAAAATCCAAATTGCTTTGGCGTCCGACCACGCAGGCTTTCGACTGAAGGAGAAAGTCCGCGAGTATCTGGCGCGCCGGGGCGCCGAAGTCCGGGACTTGGGGACCGAGTCCCCGGAGGCGGTGGATTATCCCGATTACGCCGAAAGAGTCGCCCGGCAGGTCGCGAACGGCCAGGTTGATTGTGGCATCCTAGTCTGCGGAACGGGCGTGGGAATGATGCTAGCGGCGAACAAGGTCCCTGGAATCCGCGCCATTCCTTGCACCGACACGATTTCCGCTTATTTCGCTCGTGCCCACAATGACGGCAACATCCTCACGCTGGGCAGCCGGCTCCTGGACGAAGCCACCATGGAGAAAATTGTCGACACATGGCTTGCCACTCCTTTCGAGGGTGGGCGGCACGAACGGCGGATCAAGAAGATCGACGCCATCGACGAACACTTTCATACGGAGAAAAGTTCATGACTGCTTCTTCACGCTCTCACCTGCGCCCGCTCCACGAGGTGGACCCGGAAATCGCGCGCGCCATTGACCAGGAAGTGGACCGCCAGGCCCGTACCCTGGAGTTGATCGCCTCCGAGAATTTCGTCAGCGAAGCAGTACTGGAAGCCCTGGGGTCGGTGATGACCAACAAATACGCCGAGGGCTTGCCCGGCAAGCGCTACTACGGCGGATGCGAGTTCGTGGACGTGGCCGAAGCTCTGGCCATCGAACGCGCCAAGAAACTCTTCGGCGCGGAACACGCCAACGTCCAGGCGCACTCCGGCAGCCAGGCAAACCAGGCCATCTACATGACCGTGCTGAAACCGGGCGACACGCTGCTGGGCATGAGCCTTGCGCACGGCGGCCACCTGACCCATGGCCACCCGCTCAACTTCTCCGGCAAGATGTACAAGATTGTTTCTTACGGCGTGCGCAAGGATACGGAGACGATCGACTACGACGAGCTCGAACGCCTGGCGATGGAGCACCGGCCGAAGCTCATCCTGGCGGGAGCAAGCGCTTACCCGCGCATTCTGGATTTCGAGCGCTTCGGCGCCATCACCCGTCAGTGCGGCGCGGTGCTGATGGTGGACATGGCGCACATTGCCGGTCTGGTGGCTGCGGGCCTGCATCCCAGCCCCTTTCCGCACGCCGACTTCGTCACCACGACGACGCACAAAACCCTGCGCGGCCCGCGCGGCGGCGCAGTCTTCTCGAAAGCCCAATACGCCAAAGAGCTCGACAAGATTGTGTTCCCCGGCATCCAGGGCGGACCGCTCATGCATGTGATCGCCGCTAAGGCCGTCTGCTTCCAGGAAGCGTTACAGCCGGAGTTTCGTGAGTACCAGAGGCAAATCGTCGCTAACGCCAAGGCGGTGGCGGAAACGCTCGCGGCGGAAGGCTTCCGCATCGTTTCCGGCGGAACCGACACGCACCTGATGCTCGTCGATGTCTTCTCCAGGCAAGTCACCGGCAAGCAGGCCCAGGAGACGCTGGAGCGCGCCGGCATCACGGTGAACAAGAACGCCATCCCCTTCGACACCAACCCACCGGCAGTGGCCAGCGGCATTCGCGTGGGGACTCCGGCCGTCACGACGCGCGGGATGAAGGAAGCGGAGATGCGGCAGATCGCTCACTGGATCGCCGAAGTCCTGAATCACCTCGCAGACGAACCTACCGTGAAGCGCGTGCGCAGCCAGGTGGAATTACTGACGGAGAAATTTCCGCTCTACGAGAACCGGCGGGTGGCGGTTGGCACGAAGGCGTGAGGAGAAGGCGAAATGCGACGAGTCGCGATTTACGCCGGCGAGGGCGGCTATCAGGTCGCATAGTGCCCCAGCCTGCCGGGATGTGTTAGCCAGGGGAAAAGCCGGCAAGAAGCTGTGGTCTTTCCCCATCGACAAAAACCCACGGTCAGGAAAAGTCGCCCGCCATTAAGATCGGCGGACTTCCAGCCGCGGCGATACCAGGCTACCCGTTGACCGCTTCCTTGCCCTGTTCCCTGTAACCTGTCACCTGTTGCCTGCTATTCGTACCTCAGCGCCACCATGGGGTCAACCTTCGTCGCCCGCCGCGCGGGAATATAACACGCGAGCAGCGCAACGACCGCCAGAATGAGAGTTACGGTCACGAAGGTCAGCGGGTCAGTAGGTTTGACGCCGTAGAGCAGGCTTGACAGAAAGCGCGTGAGGGCCAGCGCGCCCAGAATCCCTAAACCTACGCCCATCAATGTCAGTTTGAATCCCTGCCCAATCACAAACTGTAGGACGCGGCTCCGCTCCGCCCCGAGCGCCATGCGGATACCGATCTCGTGGGTCCGCTGCGCGACCGAATAAGAGATGACGCCATAGATCCCGATCGCCGCAAGCGCCACCGCCAGCGCCGCGAAGGCCACGAGTAGGAACAGGTTGAATCGGCGGGGAGTGGTGGACTCGTCGATAACCTGGCCCATGGTTCGGACCTGCGCCACCGCGAGTTGGCCGTCGAGTCCCCAGACCGCGGCACGCAGTGCGGAGGCCAAGCTGGCGGGATTGCCCGCCGCCCGCGCCGCCACGTTGAGGGAGTTGCCAGGCAGCCCGCGCTGCTCATACGACTCGTATGTATGTTGCATCGTCGGGGCGTCCAGAGGACCTTGCTTGACGTCGCCCACCACTCCCACAATCGTCAGCCAGGGATCTTTCGACTCCGGCGGGCCCGTCTTCAGGCGCTTGCCGATGGGGTCCTGGTTGGGCCAGTAGCGCTTGGCGAGCGATTCACTCACGATCAGCGCGGGAGTCGAGCCGGGCTTATCCTGCTCGGTGAAGTATCGTCCGCGGAGGAGCGGAACTCCCAGGGCCTGAAGGTAATCCCCGAGAATGACGGAGTGGCTGCACAGGTTTAGACCCGCACCGGGTGGCGGCTGGTAGCCTTCAGGAGTAAAGAGCTCCTCCCAGCCGGCTTCGAGCGGCAAATCGGTGGAAGCGCCGATCGCCTTCACGCCCGGCAACTGTTGCAGACGCGCGATCAACTCGCGATAGAAACTTCGGATTTGCTGGTCCTGCTTGTACTGCACTTGCGGCACGCTCAGCGACGCAGTCAGGACATGCTCAGGCCGGAATCCGGGTTGGGTGGCGAGCAGACGCTCGAAACTGCGCACCAGAAGTCCGGCACCCACCAGCAGCACGAGCGACAAAGCGACTTCCGCCACCACCAACGCGGACCGCAGGGAACGATGCTGCGGCCCCCGCTGGGCGCTCCGTCCGCCTTCCTTCAGCGTGCTGTTGAGATCCGTGCGCGAAGCCGCCAGCGTCGGCACCACGCCAAAGGCCAAGCCCGTGAGCACCGCCAGCGTCAGAGTAAAAGCGAGGACCGGAAGGTCCAGCCCGATGGCATGGACCCGCGGTATGTTCGCCGGCATCCATCCCACCAGCCCCTGCATGATCCCGAAGGCCAGGAGGAGGCCTAACCCCGCCCCCAGCAGAGCCAGCAACATGCTCTCCGCCGCCAACTGACGAAGCAGCCGAAGCCGTCCCGCGCCCAGCGCCAGGCGGACGGCAATTTCCCTTTGGCGGTGAGCGGCACGTGTGAGAAGAAGGTTGGCGACATTGGCGCAGGCGATGAGTAGCACGAAGCCCACGGCGCCCAGCAGCAAGAGCAGCAGCGTTCTGACCCTTCCCACCACCTGGCCGCTGAGCGGCAGAGCTATGGCCTCCAGTTTGATCCTGTCACGAAACTCCGGAGGGTAAGTCTGCAGGATCCGGTAGGCGATGGCGTCGACGTCCGTATTGGCGCGAGCCAGGGTGATGCCGGGTTTCAACCGCGCCAGCACGCTGTTATTGAAATTGTCTCCCACGGCGCTCAATTCGTCGTGCGTGAACGCAATAGGAACGAAGACGTCCGCCGCGTCGCCCTGCTCCATCCCCCGCAGGGGAAAGACAAAGCTGCGGGGCATGACGCCGATCACCGTATACGGCTGCCGGTCTAGCGTTACCGTCCGGCCCACCACGTCAGGTCTGGCGCCAAAGCGGCGCTGCCACAGCGCGTAGCTCAAGATCGCGAGCGAGTGTCCCGGCTGGTCTTCGTCCGCGGTGAACGCGCGCCCCACCACCGGCTGCACGCCCAGCAGCGAAAACAGGCCGGCATTGACGCGTTCGGCCGGGATGCGTTCGGGCTCGCCCTCTCCTGAAAGGTCGAACTGGCCGCCGCGGAAGGCGGCGACGGATTCAAATACCTGATTCTGGCGCTGGAACTGAACTGCGTCAGGGGCGCAGACTGGGATGGGTTCGGGCGTGGCCATCGGGATGCGCTCCTTGACCAGCACCAGACGGGCGGGGTCCTTGTAAGGCAAGGGGCGCAGTATCACCGCGTCCACAACGCTGAAGATCGCGGTGTTCGCTCCGATGCCGAGGGCGAGCGTGAGAACGGCAACCGCCGTGAAGCCGGGATTCTTCGCCAGCATCCGCAAGCCATACCTGACATCCTGGGCGAAATTCTCGATGTAGTTCACACGGCGCATGTCGCGACACTCCTCTTTGATTTGCTCCACCCCGCCCAGCTCGCGCAGGGCTGCGTAACTGGCGTCCTCCGGGGTCAGCCCTTTTCCAACCTTTTCCTCAATCAGCTTTTCCAGGTGGAAGCGGAGTTCCTCGGTCAACTCCTTCTCGACGCGGCTCTTCCGAAAAAGCGACCGGAGGCGAAGGCGGAACTTGTATATCCAACGCATAGTCTCAGCCCTCAGCTTTTGGCGTTCAGCTTTCAGCACTCACCTGCCAATCTCCAGCCCATAGAGGCCAGCAAAAAATCCGGCCGCGCCGATTTACCTGAAAGCTGACCGTTGGCAGCTTGCTTTGATGCACCGGCTTTTGCTGACCGCTGACTGCTGATCGCGGACCGCTTCCTCTACGATATCTCCAACACCAAGCCAATAGCTGCGGAGAGCCTCAGCCAGTTGGCCTCTTCTTGCTCCAAGTATTTGCGCCCCGCCGGCGTGAGGGCATAGAACTTCGCCCGGCGATTGCTGTCCGACTCACCCCACTTCGCCCTGATCCATCCGCTTTGCTCCAGGCGATGGAGAGCGGGGTACAGCGCTCCTTGATTCACCTGGAGCACTTCCTTCGACACCTGCCGGATTCGCTGGGCGATGCCCCAGCCGTGCACGGGTTCAAGAGCTATGGTCTTGAGGATCAGGAGGTCCAACGTGCCCTGGACCAGATCGGTTGGTTTGCTCATCGTCACTCCCCTCAGTTATCGACAACCGGCTTTACCCTACGCCCTCTCCTGTCAGTAATCAACAGGAAAATTGCAGCACCACGGGTGGCCAAACAGCCGACCCCTTCTCCTGCCTGGGGGGACAGGGTATGCCGTGCTTCCTCCGGTTCAAGTTGGGAAGCAGGCAAGAGCGTCCGGGCCGCTCAACCGAATTCGGCTCAAGAGTTGTCCTCACTGCCATGTCGTCACGCGCACGTGCGCAACGCGGCTTCACACCCTAATGTGGAAGCAATCGATAAGTACGGGGAAAAAGCGCAGAAGAGTCCCGGCTCTTTGAAAGAGGTTGGCACCCGCGGGCGACTTTGTGGGGAACTTCTTCGAGCGGTTGGAGCCGGCGAGCGGACTTGAACCGCTGACCCTCGGTTTACGAAACCGATGCTCTACCGACTGAGCTACGCCGGCTAAATGATACAAAAATGCTCACCCGGCAGGGCCAGCGTCTCCGCCAATCCAGCGGGTGAGCATTTTCAGAGGAGAATAGAATGGCGGACGCGCCCCGCCATCTAAACTCTTAGCGAGTCTAGAAAAACGCTCAAGCCATGTCAAGGGATTTTTCAGGAATTTTTCAGCACACTAACCAGTTTAGTTTCTTTTAGTTACGGACAAATCTTGACCCGTCAATCCAATTGTGAAAAAACCCAATAAATCGCGCCTCCTAGCCCAATCGCACTTACAAGTCATTGATTGTAAAGGGGATGCTACATTTTCAGATTGAGCCGGATGAGCTGATCTTCGTCGGGATGGCCCCATTGCCAGTCTGGGAAGAACCTCGCAGCAAGTCGTCGAGAAAGGAAGAAAATGATTCCTGCGAGGATGCACGCGGCAATCAGGAAGGCCGACAGGATGAGGATCGCCAGAATCATTTGAATCAGTTGAAGAGTGAAGGACCTGTCACTGGGATAGCGCTCGTCCCAACTGACGCCCTGCGCCACTCGCAACTGATCCATCAGCAGCGTGGCGGTTTGCGCATTGCCAGCGCCCAGGACCAGAAACACGAAGGAGCCTCGGCGTCGCCCATAAATCGAATCCCCCGCGCGATCCTGGTTGAGCCCCAGGAAACTTGTCAACGCGCCGAAGCGTACCCGCGCAATCTGCGGGGTGGGGTAGCTGATGGTCATCAGGGTCGACAATCCTTTTCCGGTCTGGTACTGGCCGAGTTGCACTTCCGCGCCCTGCTCAAATCCCAAGAGGTCGGTGCGGAAGGAAGGCAGCACGCGCTTGGCAGCTTCGAGCCCGAGCAGATATTTCTCGCTCTCCGGCACCAAATTCTTCGTCGGCAAGGCTGCAGGCAGATTCCCAAGGGCATTGGCGGACGGTTTGGTTCCCCCCACGAAGATGAGCAACGCCTGGTAGTCGTTTCTCGACAGCGGTGAATCTTTCCCTCGCAGAAAGCGAATGAAATTCTTCCCGCGTGCCATCAGCGCGCCGTCTGCGTCCCCGTAAGCAAGTTTGATACCTCCTTCCGGCCGCATCGACGGCGTGAGGTAGAAAGTCAGGAGCCCATAGGCGGCAGTCGCATCCGGTGCGGGCTCCACGACAACCTGTGTGCGGATCTTGCCAAGCTGGTAGGTGCGCAGCTCCAGCGCCTTCACACCGTATTCCTGCTCGATGACGGGCTCGCCACCATACTTGCTGACGGCAGAGAGCGGCAGAAGCTCGGCATCGACCTGACGCCAGTCGGCGGCGGCCACCAGGGGGATGGTCTGGTATTTTTGCTGGGCAAGGCAGAGGAAGGGAATCGCCGTCAGCGCGGCCAGAAGCCCCGCCTGCTTTGAAAGCCTCCCTGCCATCATTTTCAGGATATCAGAAATCCGGGCGGGTGGCGGCGGAAGTTTGCCTGGAGGATGCCCTTTGTACGGTCCTCACTTGGCCAAGGTTTTTCACGTACTCGACAATCCCATCGTAGAGCGCGCTGGCGATCTTCTCGCGGTAATCCGGCCGTTTCAGCATCCGCTCGTCGCGGGGGTTGGTCAGGAAGGAGATCTCCGCCAGCACGGAAGGCATATTGGCGCCGATCAGGACCACAAAAGGAGCCTTCTTGACGCCGCGATCGCGTTGCGCGCCGCTGACCTTGGTCACCCGCGCATAGACTTCGCGCTGCAGCTGCCTGGCAAAATCCTGCGATTCTTCGATCTTTTCCGTCATCGCAATCTGCTTGATCAGGTCCTGAAGCTGGTGCACGGACTCCTGCGAGGTGGCGTTCTCGCGCGCCGCCACTTCCAGCGCCTCGGGGCTCGAGGTGAAATTCAAGTAATAGGTTTCGATGCCCCGCGCGCTCCTGTCGCGGCTGGCGTTGACATGAATGGAAATGAACAGGTCCGCGCCCTTTTCGTTGGCGACGGCGGTGCGTTCTTCCAGCGGGATGAAGGTGTCGTCCCTGCGCGTCATGACGACCTCGCAGCCGGTGCTCCGTTCCAGGAGCTTGCGCAGCCGCAGGGCCACGTCCAGGACGACGTCTTTCTCTTTCAATCCCGTGGGCCCGATGGTTCCCGTATCGTGGCCACCGTGCCCGGGGTCAATTACGATCCGGCCGATCTTCAGCCCCAAGGCGCGCGTTAAAGTGCGGGAGCCCGATTCCGTGGGCGCGGCGGGCGAGGTGGCCGTCGCGGTCTCGGCCCTTGATTTCCTGCCCGTCTCAGGCACCGCGGGCGGCTTCACCGAAGCCGTTTCCTTCTCCTCCTTGCCCGCCGGGGTTGACTTCTCGTCAGGGGTTTTGACTTCCGGGGCCGCAGGTGGAAGCGGTGGAGACTTCGCAGCGGTCTCAACGCGAACTCCGGGCGAAGTGGCGGCTGGAGCCGGAGGACGCGGAGTTTTCTCAGTCTTGCGGCTCCCGGGGTTGGACAGCGCGCCTGCCTGCGCAGGCAGGGCGGCTTTCTCAGCCTTGGCGATCTGGGGTTGCGGCGCGCCGTGCACGTCGATAACCAGCCGGAAAGGATTGGGGAGTGAGAAAACCGAGTAGTCCTCAATCTTCTCTACGTCCAGCACCACGCGCGTCACGTCCGCGGAGAATTGCCCGACGCGGATCTGCCGCAGAAACCCGTCTTCTACTGGAAACGTCTTGCCCACCAGCGCCGGGCTTAGCCGGGCGTTTTGTAGGTCCAGCACAATGCGGTCGGGGTTCAATAAGCGCAGGGTATCGAATTTAACTTCGCCTTCTATTCCGATCACGATGCGCGAATAATTGGGGCCAACCCAGCGGCGCACATCCACCACTTCCTGTGGACCCGCAGGCCGGGCTGCCGGGGGCGTTCCCGGGCGAGGACGTTTAGCGCCGGCCTTGCCGCGTTCGGTCCCTTGCTGGGCGAGCTGCTTCAGCTTTTCCCGCGCGTCGTCCAGCTTGTCGGACTTGGGATACATCACGAGGAAGTCCTCGTAGGCCTTGCGGGCTTCTACGGGGTCTTCGAGGTCCGTGCGATAAATCTCCGCTATCGTGAACAGCGCGTCGCGCGAGTGGCGGTTTTGCGGATACTCCTTCATCAGGAGACGGTAAGTTTTGATCGATTCCAGATAGTAGGATTCCGAGGAGAAGACGCGCCCCATCTCTTCGTAAAGTTCCGCGATGGCCGCCAGCGACACGGGCGTCTTGCTATAAGCGGGATTCAGGCGGCAAACTTCCCGGTAGGCATCGATGGCATTCTCATAGTCCGCCTTGTGGCGCTGCCTCTCGGGCTGGGATTCGAGCGTGGTGCGCAGCCGCTGGGCATTGTTGAAAACCGCAATTGCGCGCTGGCGGCGGGCGGCTGATACGGTGGAGAAAGAAACGGCGGGGAATGCCAGCAAAGTGGCGAAAAGCAGCGCCCACGCCGACCTTTTTCGTAAACTGATGGACCTCAACCTTTGTGTCTCCGCAGGTCTTCCCCGGGACGGCACAGCCGCACGCCTACCGCAGGCAAGCTGAAAAGTTCCGCTTTTTCGCCGCCGCTATTCCACGTTGGAGTAATGCACCACGCCCCGCTCATCGACGTACCGGATGATGGGAGGCTTGGGTGGCTCCTTGGGAGTGGGCTTGGCCGGCCTCGGCGCGTCCCGGGTCTGGTAAAGGCTCGTGACTTTATCCACGTAATTGCGCGTTTCCGAGAAAGCCGGAATGCCTCCGGAGCGCTGCACCGAGTGCTCACCCGCGTTGTAAGCCGCGAGCGACAGGCCCAAGTCCCCTCCGAAGAGATCCAGCAGGTACTTCAGGTAATTGACACCGCCTTCGAGGTTCTGCTTCGGGTCGAAGGGGTTCTCCACGCCGTATCGCTGCGCTGTGGCCGGCACCAATTGCATCAGGCCCATGGCGCCCTTGCGCGATATGGCTTTGGGATCGTAATCCGATTCGACGCGAATGATGGCGTGGACCAGTTCGGGATCCACTCGAAACCGGCTCGCTGTCTGCTCTACCAGTCGGTCGATCTCTTCACGGGGCCGGAAGCTGTGTGTCATCCAATCCACGCGCGCGGCCGTGTCGCCGGTGTTGATGTAAATCGTGTGACCGTGCTCGTCCACCAGCGCCACGATCTGGTCGCCTTGGGCGGCAGTAGGAAGGAAGGTGTAGAGGAACAGCCCGCTCAGCAGGACGACCTGGTATGAATGGAAACGGCTACACATAGAGCCTCCGGCACCACACCCGCGGCGCCGACTCGAACTCGTTCCCCTCCCATTCACCCAAGCCCGGAGCGTTGCCAACAACGCCCCCCACTTGGCCTTGCCCTTCCAGGGAGCCTTGCTTGGCGTCTGGACTCCCTCAAGGCTTCAGCCAATCACGGGCCTTACATTGAGGCTGATTATAACATCGCGCGCAACGCTGAGTAAATAGAACAAAATATCTGTGACCTGCGCGTGAAGAATTGGCAGCGGGCCCGGCGTGGCTCGCGTTGTGCCGGGACAGGGAAAGTGTGGTAGTCTCGTAAGTGACGCGCTCGCCCCATCGCACCGAGGAATTTCGAGAGTTTATGCGGAGGGATGGGTGAGTGGCTGAAACCGGCGGTCTTGAAAACCGTTAGCCCCGAAAGGGGCTCGGGGGTTCGAATCCTCCTCCCTCCGCCATGCACCATCTAGTGTACGGCTGCGCCAGGTTCTATACTGCAAAATCCTTCAATTAACACGCTTGCGGTTTCCCTGTCCCCTGCCGCCGCGCCGGACTGCGCCTTGCCAGAGCGCCACTTTCACTCGCGCCAGGGTTGCAGGACTTCCGTCGCAGCCGAGCGCAGGCTCAGAGGCTTTTTTCCCTATTGCGCCCGGTCACCAGCTTTGAACAGCGTCCAGGGACCGGCTTTCATATCGCGTAGCAGCGGCGCCTGCCAGGCGAATTCGGGATGTGCCTGGAGGAAAGGCTTGGCGAGAAAATCCTGCCCGCACGGATGCCCCACGTGGGCGTAAAAGCTCAGGGCTTTGGCCAAGCGGCTGTCGATGGCCTTGCCCTGCACGGCCCCGCCGGGATAATAAGCCGGCCACTCCCAAACCTCCACTCCCCGCCGTGAGGCGTCCACGTGCCCACAGAGCGTTCGCTCGTTCGCTTGCTCCTTTTTCTCGTAAGCGTCGTAATGGTCGGCCATGAACTTCAGCGCCAGCGTTACGTCGATCTTCCCCTGGTTTCCCTCCATCAGTTCTTCCCAACGGGTACGGCGCGCATTGGGAGACGTGGCGGAATTGTGGGGATCGAAGGTGGTGTCTTGGGCGATCACTTCCGGGTCGCGTGCGAAGTTTGAACCGACAAAGGCGCCATCTTGGGTCCGCCAGACCTTGTGGGCTTTCAGGCCCAGCTCGAATTGCGCGATTTCGCCGGTCTTGTTATCGCCCAGCAGCCAGTCGTTCGCGTAGCCGCCGTTGTTACCGTCGAGCATAATACGCACGTAGTCGTCGATGGAACTTGCATATTGCAGCGCTTTCCGCGAGCGCATGAACTCCGGCTTTCCGTCGGGGTTCCACCCCGCGAACTGCGTAATGGTGGTTTCCGTCACCATGATGCCGTCGGAGTTGACACCAAAATCGTCGTCGCTGGTGATGACGCCGGGAAAGCCGTCCATCAGGATGCGGTGGCCCCGCCGGGGAACGATGTCAAAGATCACGCGCCAGCGCTCGCCGTCCAGGTAGGCGGTCCAATTGTTGTGGGCCATCACGATATGGTGATCTCGCGTATAGGCACCGGTGGCCACAAAGGCGCTGCAGTTTCCGGGACTCACCAGACGTAACGCTCTGGCCTCTCTATGATTCGCGTTATACCATGGAACATAATAGTCGGGAAGCTCTTCAAAGGCGTTCAGGGCCACGACGTCGTCCAGGTCCATGGCCACGCCCTGGGCTTTCAGCCCCTCGGCGATGCCCTGCAATTCTTCCTGATATTCGCGATCGATCTTGGGCCAGAGCATTGCGCGCGCCGCCTGGCGGAAGAATTCCCAATCTCGTCGCGTCTCGTGCGTGTCCCGGAGTTTGACGGACTGAAAAGCATCCAAAATCTCGGCGGCAAGCAGATACCCGTGCTGATAGCCGATTTCCCGTGGGGAGCCTTCCAGGTGAACGTAAACCCAGCCGCCACGCTCAAAACGGTAAGCTCCGCCGAGCAGCGTTTGGGAGGCTTCGGCCGCCTTGCGCGCAGGCTCCGCCGCCAGAGGCAAGGCCAGATTAGCAGATGGAGGAACCCGCAGCGGCATGGACATCCAACCTGCAATCGACACGAGAACCACGAACAACATCGCGATCGCCGATTTCCGCAGCATTGAAATCCCCCCTTTGGTTGTTTCCCCGCTTGCGCGCATTCCAGGCTGACTGCGGCTAGTCCCGTGACCGCCTAAAGAGGTCCCGAACCCGCTCTGCCCACACGGCGCTTTGGTTGACTGCGAACGCTTCCGAAAAAAACCTAACCAGGCGGGCACGGGACTAGCTCGCTTCCAGAACTTCCCGGGCTGCAGTGTAGCCGCTCTGCACCGCGCCTTCAATGGTGGCGGGCAGACCGGTGGCGGTCCAGTCGCCCGCCAGGATTAAACCGCGAACAGGAGTGCGCGCCGACGGCCGCATCGGTTGGGCCTCCGGGCTCGGTGAAAAAGTGGCAAAGCGTTCCTTGATGACGAGCGAATGCAGCAGTTTCGCCCTGCGGACGCCCGGCAGCAATTCGCCTAGCTCCTGGAGCGCGGTGGCCAGGAGCTCCTGCTTCGACCGGCTGACGTGCTCATGCGCGCCGCTCAAAACCAGCGAGACGTAGTTGTCGTTTGTTCCCAGAATCCGGCTTTTGTTGAAGAGCCACTGAATCGTCGTACCGCGGAGACCCGCGAACTCGAGCTCGGTGATGGGCACATTAAACCACAAGTTAATGGAGATGATGGGCGCCGGACGCAGCGCCAGCGCGGTCGCAAAAAACGGTTCACCGCGCGGCAGATCGCACGGCAGCAAGCTCGCGAGTTGTTGCCAGGGCACGGCGGAGATGACCGGGGCAGGCTCGAGTTTTTGCCCATCGCTCAGCTCAACGCCCCGGCAAACCCCATCCGCAATCAGCATCTGCCTTACGCCACGCCCGGTTTCCACGCGGCCACCGTGGGATTCGATATAGGCTGCTGCGGCCGTCGTATAGCACTCGCTGAATCCCACGCGTGCGATGCCCAGGCGCGAGTCCGCGGGTGAGGTGAACAGCGCCAGCCGCAGGACACGCTCGAACAGCCGTGCGGAGGCGATCTGCGGGTCTTCATTCATGGCCGCCAAGCAGAGCAAGTTCCAGAAATTCCGCTGCAGGCTCGCCGATTGTCCCAGCCGGGAGAGCCACATGGCGACGCTCTCGCCAGCGGCGCGGTCAGTGTTCTCTTTCGCGGAGCGCAGAGCCCTGCCCAAACGCAGGACTTGTACTTTCTCCTTCCAGGAAAAACTCCCCGAACGCAGGACACCCAAAAGCAGATGCCAGGGCGAGGGCCAGTCCAGGCATTCCAGGCGGGTGAGTCGCCCGCCCCGATCCAGGAAGGGCACGGCGAGGCGTGGCTGAAAATGAATCCGCTCGAGGGTTCCGATGGTCGTAAGGAAGCGGATCGTGGCGTGGTAGCAACCCATGAGGATGTGCTGGCCGTTGTCCACGACGGAGCCGGTGGTGGGATCGCGAAACGAGCGAGTGCGCCCGCCGAGATGCCGTCTTTGTTCGAGCAAGCGCACGAGCCAGCCCGCTTCCGCCAGCGCCACACCCGCCGCCAGACCAGCAAAGCCGCCGCCGACGATGAGAACCTCGTCCGACATGGTTGGTTTGAGGGATTCAGGAGTCAGATCTGTGATTTAGCGATGGGTGACTTGCGATTCTCAATCACCCGATCACCAATCACTTAACCACCAATCTTCAGGCTCCTGACACCTACTTCTTCCATTCCCCTCCCAGGTAGACCGCCAGCGCAGTCCAGAACTTGAGGGGGCGCGAGAGCCGCACACGCTTCCCGAAAACGTTGTAGCAGCGCTTCTGGATTCGCCCCAGAATGCGCCAGTAGATCGCCGCCATGATTTCCGCCGCAACCAGCGAGCGCCGGTCCTCCGGCGGAAGCATCTGGCGCGCCAGATCGAAATAGCGCCGCGCGCGGTCACATTCAAATTGCATCAACTCGATGAAGGGGTCATGGTAAGCGCCGGCAAGCAACTCGCCCGGACGCAGGCCGAAGCGGTCCAAGTCCTCCTGTGGTATGTAGATGCGACCGCGCTGGGCGTCGCTCTGAATGTCGCGCAGAATGTTAACGAGCTGCAGCGCGGTGCCCAGGTGCACGGCGTAGTCCCGCGCCCGCGGATTCCGATAGCCGAAGATCTCGATGGAGATGAGCCCGATTGTGGAGGCTACGCGGTAGCAATACAAAGACAGCTCCTCGAATGTCGCGTAGCGCTCTTGGGTCAAGTCCATCTCGAGGCCCAGGATCAAGTCCTCGAACGGTTGCCGCGGAATCTTGAAGCGCTGGATGCTTTCGGCCAGCGCGCGCAGTTCAGGGCTGTCCAGGCGACTCTGGTCACCCGCATAACACGCCTCGAGCGCCTGGCGATAGCGGGCCAGGCCTTTTGCGGCAACCGCCTGGCCGAGGCCGCTGTCGGCAATGTCGTCACCGCGGCGCGCAAAGGCATAAACCGCTTCGATGGCGCGACGCTTTTCGGGAGGAAGAAAAACAAAGGCGTAGTAGAAATTGGTGGCACGCGCGTTGGTGAAGTGTGGACTTCTCAGGGACACGTTCATGATGGGCTGGGAACAACCGGAGCATGCGTGACCCTTGCGCCCAGCGGGGCGCGCCGGGCGCGCAAATAGAGACGCAGAAAATCCCACTTGCCGAGCGACGGCCGCCGGCGAAAGACGTCGTAAGAGGCGGCTTCAATCCTGGCTAGAATGGCCATTCCGCCCAGCCACGTCAGGCGCAGTTGCCTGCGCAGTTCGGGCCGCACTTCCTCCGGCAAGGCTCTTCCTCGCTCGAAAAGCTCGCGGGTGCGCGCGATTTCATAAGCCAGCAATTCCCGCCAGCGCGCGTCCGCGCGCTGCGCCCGCAAGTCATTAAGCGTGTAGTTGAATCGCGCCATATCTTCCTGGGGCAGATAGACGCGGTCGCGCGCGAAATCCACGGCCACATCCTGCCAGAAATTCGTCAGTTGCAGCGCCGTGCAGATGCTGTCCGAAAGCGCAAAGAGCTGCGGGTCGCGATAGCCGAAGAGTTCCAGCACCAGCCGGCCCACGGGATTTGCAGAGCAGGTGCAATAAGCCCGCAGCGAGGCGAAGGTCGGATGGCGGTTCACCAGGACGTCGGACTGAAAAGCGCGCAGCAGGTTTTCGAAGTTTTCGCGCGAAAGTCCGAAACGCTCCACGGTGTCGCGCAGCGCCAGGAAAACCGGGTGATCGACTTTTCCGGCGTAGCAGTCCGCAAGCTTGGCGCGCCATTCGGCGAGCCTTTCGAGACGGCCTTCCACGCCCGGCTCGTCCGCGACGTCGTCGGCATGGCGGGCGAAAGCGTAGATCGCCGCCAGGGCATCGCGCTTGTCGCGAGGAACAAGATACGAGGCGGTCGGAAAATTCTCGTAGTGGCGGCGCGCCAGCCGGCGGCACCGAGCGTACGCGCCGCGCAAATCGGTTTCGGAAGCAGCCATGGCCCACAACCTGTGCGCCATTATAGGGCTTCCGGAGCATGTTAGAAAACGGATTGTGGGCCGCGCAGTCGGGGGGAACGCAGGCATCTGGCCTGCGCGGGCAGGGCGGGGGTCCACCCCTGACCTGGATTCCCGCTGGAGCCTGCCCCGACTGCGTCGCGGCGGGAATGACCGCGACTGCGCGGGGGGCTCGGTGGGTGACAAAGCGGTGTATACTCCTAAGCAAAGTGACGCCGAAATGAAGGTCCATGTTCAATCCGATGGTGACGGCCATGAAATATTTCCTTATCGTCCTTCTCCTGATCGCTACGGGCTTGGGCGCGATGGCGGCCCAGCAAGCTCAGCGAGCGCCCTTGTCCAAGGCTGAAGTGCTTGACCTCGTCAAGAGCTCCGTGCCCAGCAAGATCGTGATCGGAGCGGTAGATCAGTACGGAATCGTCTTTAAGCCCACGGAAGAGGTCCTTGACGAATTCCGCAAGGCGGGAGCGAGCGACGCTTTGCTCGCGGCCCTGCGGGAAGCCGGCGCTCCGGAATCTACAAAACCGCTCAGCGACAAGGATATTGCGATATTGCTGGCGGAGGATGTGCCCGGGGACACCATTGTCAAGTTAGTGCAACACCGCGGGATTGATTTCGAGCCCAGCGAAGAGAATCTCGCCCCACTGCGCACCGCCGGGGCATCGGAAGCGCTTTTGCAGGCCGTGCGCGACGCCAAACGCGTCAAGCCCTTTGTGGCGCAGACGCCGGGGCCCCCGCCGGGCCCGACAGAGACCGGTGCCCGTGAGGAAGGCAAGGAAGGCACCGTAAGGTGCCCTGCTTCCGAGTCGACCGTTCCCGTTTTCGGCGACCCCGTCGCCGACACTACCGTCGACCACCTGTTATGCGGAGATCGAGTTATCTTCATAGAGAGGAGTTCCCAGTTTGTTGGATTTGACAAGATTCGGTATCGAGGCGGGAAAGTGGGCTATGTCTGGGACTATTACCTTGGCGGCATGGGTCCATTGGCCCGCGGGGGAGTGGAGGTTACGCCACCCCTTCCAACGCACAAGCCCGAACCCCCGTATACGAAAAATGCCCGCCAACATCGGGTTGAAGGCGTGGTGACTTTCTTAATCGTTGTGGATGCCCAGGGCAATGTAGCTGACGCCCGGGAAATCTCCAAGCGCTTGGGAGATGGCCTCGACGAGAACGCAATAGAAACCCTGAAGACATGGAAGTTTAGTCCTGCCAAACGGGGAGGTACGCCGGTACCTGTCCGGGTCATGGTCCAAGTCCGATTTCGCCTGCGGTAGGGCGCACCATGATGCAGCCCGAAATCCCCAGCCATGTCGCGGGCGGCGCAATCTGAGGAAGGGAATCCGCGTGCCCGTGCGGATTCCCTCCCCCGCACTCTTGGCTAATTCACGGTGAGCTTCAGAAACGCTGTGTTGGTGATTGAGCCCGACGTGCCCGTGACGGTCAGCGTCCACGACCCTGCCGGTGTTCCCTTCGGGATCGGAGTGCCTCCGCCTCCGCATCCGCCACCGTGGTGGTGGCGTTACTCACTCCGTCGACCAGCGTCAGGGTTGCCGTCATCGGCATTCGCGAGGTAAATCCTGTCGGTGACAGAGTTGATCCCGATGGCGTGGGGACTGTTTCCCGTCGGAACTGCGTCCGTCACGAATTACGCCTGCGCCGGAAGGCCGGGAAACATCAGCAGGAGGCCCAGCTTGAAGACCAGCCGATTGGCGGCCACCCCGATGGCGGCCGCGCGCCGGGCAGCGCTTCCGCAACCTGCAACCCTAACCTGCCATAACTGCCTGCTAAAAATCCATCACCCTCCTGATGTGAACTTCGCGCGCGGTGCGGTTCGAGAAACGAGTATCAGCGAGCACATTATTATATCCCGAATTCGTAAATGGGGAGTACTGTTCCGCTCTGATCCGAAGGATTGACACGGGTCGCCACAATCGGGGAGGAACAAGACAGCGCATCAAGAAACCACTGCGCTTCTGAGAAGGTGATTTTGCGCCGGGCAGCGAGAGCAGAGAGGGGCTGCAGCTACGTTGGCTCCTTCCTGCCGCCTCGAGTGCAGGCCGGAGGGTGGAAGTTGCCCCTCGAAGAATCCTCTTTCGCTTGCCCTCGCAGTGACGTATAAGACAGGGCCTTACGCGGCACAATTACTCTTGGTTCGGAGAATCCTGTGCGTAAAGACCGCTCTCTCCCCGCTACACGTTTGACCACACAAGTGCAAGCCTTCCTGTTCGTCTCCGGATTCTCGGCTCTGCTGTTGGAAGTCGTCTACGTGAAGCTACTTCGCTATTGGGTGGGAAACACCGCTTATTCGGTGGCGGCGGTGCTATGCGCCTACATGCTGGGGCTCGCCGTGGGAAGTTTTCTGGCCGGTAAGTGGCTGATTCGTTCCTCGCACCTGCTGGCAGTCTACGGCGCCATGGAACTGCTGATCGGACTGTATTCCGCCGGACTGCCCTGGATCATGAACAGACTGAAGCCTGCTTATCTCGGGCTCACGTCTCTGGTCGGCCCGGACTCGCACCTCGCCCTCGTCGGGCACTTCACCGTCTCGGTCACCCTGCTGCTGGCGCCCACCTTCATGATGGGCGCGACGTATCCGGTTGTGACGCGCGCGGCCTCCGAGGCTCAAGCTGACAGCCCGGACGTGGCAGAGAAGCTCTATTACGCTAACTTGGCGGGAGCAGCTCTGGGAACACTGCTCAGCGACTTCCTGCTGATTCGTTTCTGGGGACTGGGGAACACACTCATCCTGGTCGCCGGCATCAATTCCTTGCTGGCAGCCTGCGCATTCTTCCTGCAATGGCGTCGGCGCGCGGACGCCAACCGCGCCGCCGAGCCAGCGGCCATCGCCCCCTCCTCGCCCCGAGGCAGCACAGCCATACTCGTCGTGGCTTTTCTGGGAGGCTTCCTGGTACTTTTCCTGGAAATGGTCTGGACGAGCATGGTGGGCCGATTCCTGGACAACACCGTTTACGCCTTCGCGGCCACCCTGTTTGCCGTCATTGCGGGATTGGCGGCGGGAGCTGCCATTGTCAATCGGCAGATGGCGCGCCGCGGACCCGCAGAGTTGCTTCCCCGCTGCTGCCTGGGAACGGGCGTCCTGGTGATGGTGCTTATTCCCTTTTGGGGCTGGTCGCGCATCCTGGCGGATGACCATCGGGTGGCGTGCGTGGCCGGGGCGGCAGTCCTGCTTTGGGCGGCGGTGTTCGCAGTCGATTCCCGGCTGCAGGCAACGCTGTGGTATGTGGGCGTGGTCGCGGGGCTGGTCGCAGCCATTCTCTATCGCCACCGGATCGATCCGCCGGGCGCGGCGTTTTGGATCCTGCACGGGACTGATTTTTCCGTGTGCGCTCTCTTCATGGTCGCGCCCGCCGTCCTGATGGGAACGGTCTTTCCGCTGGTCCTGCGGTGGTACCTTTCCGAGGACGGAAACGGAGCGGTTTCGGTCGGTCCCGTTTATGCCGTGAACACTATCGGTTGCCTGGCAGGAGTTCTGTCCGCGACATTCCTGGTGCTGCCTCGCCTGGGAGTGGAGCGCAGCGGTCGTCTGGTGGGCTTGGGATTCTTCCTGCTTGGACTTATTCTGGCTTGGCCGCTCCAGGCGGGCCGCCGGCGCTGGACGCTGGCCTTGGGGTTGGCGGTGTGGGTCGCTTGGCTGCTATTCGCTCCTCGTTGGAACTTCGTCAGGACGCTGCGTTATCTCGATCATGAGGGTGAGGTGGTCTACCAAAAAGAGGATTTGAACGCCGGAATCACCACGGTTCTCCACAACGGCGATAATTGGAACATCTTCGTCAACGAACTGTTCAATGGCGGCACCGCACTCGAAGAACGCGACCAGGCACGCGTTGCCCTGATTCCGCTGCTCTATGTCCATGGGTTCGAGCGGGCCATGGTGGTGGGGATTGGGACGGGTCAAAGCGCCGGCATCATCGGGGAATATCCCTTCAAGCACATTGATGTGGTGGACTTCTCACCGCGGGTGGTGGAAGCGGCCGACCAGCACTTCGCCATGTTGAACTTCGGCGTTTTCAGGAATCCCCGGGCGGCGGTCCACGTTGACGATGGCCGGCATTACCTGTTCACGCACCCGGACAAGCTGAGTCTGCTGACACTGGAAGTCAACCGGCTGTGGACAGCCGGTGAGGGCGACCTCTACACGCGGGAGTTCTACGAAATCTGTGCGGCACACCTGCAAGGTGACGGGGTTCTTCAGCAGTGGGTTCCGCTGTTCAGCCTTTCCATTCCGGAAACCTTGATCCTCATGCGTACGGTTCGGCAGGTGTTCCCTTACGTGGTGTTTTACGTGGGCGGAGGAAGCGGCATGATGGTGGCGTCGCGTTCCCCGCTTGAGCTGGATCTCGCCAGGCTCCGGGCGATGGATCAGAATCCCAAGGCAGCCGCGGTGCTGCGGCGAATCAATCTGCCCTCCGCTGCCAGCCTCCTCGGCGACTTGGTCCTGAGGCCGGAAGGCGTGGACGATCTGCTGGCACGCGCCTCGGAGCGACGAATCGCCACCGACCTCTGGCCGTATCTGGAGTATTCCAATGCGCGGCATCACATCGGAAGACCCTCCGGCATACCCCTCTGGCAATTCCTGCTGACGGCTGAGGATTTTAAGGTTCCGCCCGTGGCCGGGGCAAGTCCAGAGGAGATGGCAAAGATCCAAGCAGCCGCCGCGGAAGAGCGACAAAGCCAAATCGACAATCTCTACGACCATTAAATCGCCGCGACCGCGCGCCACCGCCAGAGCGGAGGGAGAGCGAAGAGGCGGGTTTGGCCGGAAAGCCAGAGGCTTTCCGCACAGTGGGGTGGCAGAGCCGCGATGAATGCTCAGGTCTTTCGCTAGTTTGGACAGCCCTGAGCGTGGATCGAGGCTCTCGGGTCCGAGGCCTTTCCTGGGAAGAATGGGTTGGATGTGGATTTCCGAAGGAAGAACCCCAGGCCTAGAAGCCTGGGTCTGCCTTACACTCTAGCCACCCAAATGGGTCTTGGGCCGGTGTTCACTCGCGTGATGTCTGACGGGGAGGGTGAAGTGGAATGTCGTCCCTTTTCCTGGCTCCGATTCGACCCAGATTTTTCCGCCGTGGCGTTCGACGATTGTCTTGCAGATGGCCAAACCGATGCCCGTGCCGGGATACTCCTGCCGGGTGTGTAGCCTTTGGAAGACCCCGAAGATCCGATCGAAATTCCGCGGTTCGATGCCGATGCCGTTATCGCGAACGGAAAGTTGCCAATACGCGCCATGGCGTTGGGCACTCACGCAAATCCGGGGAGGCTGCGCCCTGTCGAACTTGAGCGCGTTGCCAATCAGGTTCTGGAAGAGCAAAACCAGTTGGGCAACATCGACTTGCACCGTCGGGAGTGCCTCGGCGGCGACCACGGTGCCACTTTCCTGGATGGCCACGGCCAAGTTTTGAAGCGCCGCGTGGAGGGCCTTTTCGCATTCCACGGTTTGAAACTCGCCGCCTCGGATGCCGACCCGCGAGAAAGCGAGTAAGTCATCAATCAGCTTCTGCATGCGCAAGGCTCCGTCGACGACATGAGCGATGAACTCGTCCGCCTGGGCATCGAGTTTCCCTTGGTAACGCCGTTGCAGGAGTTGTACGAAGCTGATCACCGCGCGCAGGGGCTCCTTCAGATCGTGCGAGGCCACGTAGGCGAACTGCTCGAGGTCGGCATTCGAGCGCTCCAGTTCTTCGCCGCGCCTGGCCAACGCCTCCTGCGCCTGCTTGCGCTCGGTGATATCGCGGTTGGTTTCGAGCACGCGGGCGCCTTCCGCGTCCCGGATGAGCACGATACGGGTTTCCACGATAATCCGCCGGCCGTCGCGCCTGCTGTGCTCCAATTCACCTTCCCACCGCCCATCTCGTTCCAGAGCCTGGAGAAAAGCCTCGACACCGCCCGGCGGCGTCGTGTGCAACAAATCTTGGCAGGCCCGGCCGAGCGCCTCTTCACGCGGAATGCCGTAGAGCCGCTCGGCGCCAAGGTTCCAAAAGGTGATCGGCCCGTGCAAATCCCAGACAAAGACCGCATCGTAAGTTTGATCAAACAACGCAGCCTGCTGTTGCAGGGCTGCTTCCGCTCGCTTGCGCTCCACCCGAGCGCGAATTGTTTCGCTTCCGAAGGCAAGGTCGTCGGCCAGATCGGAGAGCAGTCTTAATTCCTCCTTATCGAATGCGTCCACTTCCCGGGCACAGACCGTCAGGGCACCGAAAGGCTTCCCGTCCCGGACAAGTGGAAGAGCGATTGAAGAAGCATATCCCCGCTGAAGAGCTTCGTTGCGCCAGGGAGCGAAATCCGGATCCTCCGAGGTATGGCGCTGGATGCAAGGCTGGCCCGTCCGGATTGCCGTGCCGGTTGGCCCGCGGCCGCGCTCGGCATCCGCCCAAGTGATGTTGACTGTCTCGAGATAGCCTTGTTGGAACCCTGCGCGCCCCACGGGGCGAACGGTCTTTGCTTCATCCTGTTCCGCATACCCGACCCAGGCTAGGCAGTACCCACCCTCCTCGACCAGGATGCGGCACACCGTTTTGACCAACTCCGGTTCTTCCTGCACGCGGACAATCGCCTGATCACACTCGCTGATTGTCCGAAGCGCCCGATTGAGCCTGCGGATTTCTTCTGTCCGCTGCGTCACACGGTCTTCCAGCTTCAGCGTCAACTGCCGCGACTCGGAATTGGTTTTTTGCGGCTCCGCATATGCCTCTTGCAGTTCAGCCGTGCGGGCATCCACGCGCTGTTCCAATTCCAAGGTTAAAGCGATCAATCCGCTATTGGTCTCCTCAAGCTCCTGCCGAAGCACACGAATCGTCTCATGGGGATTCGCCACTTTGTCTGTTGTCGCGTTATCGCTCATTGCCTCTCTGCGTCGGCGGCCGTGGTTCCACGAACCTGTGCCCTTTTCCCGGGCCCCTCGGCCCCCTTTACAACCAGCACCGTCGCGTCATCATTGTCCTTTGCCAATCGGTGCAACAATTGCCAAGCGGCCCTGGTAGCGGGCGTGTCTTGGAGATCAGGGAAATCCTCCCACTGCCAGCGGGTCGCCAAGCCATCCGAGTGCATTACCATGACCTGGGCGAAGTCCCAGAGGTGCTCCGTGACTACGGGGTTGGGTGCGTTCAACCCGATGATGCCGCGCCGCACAATGAAGTTCGACTTTTGTCCACAGCCAAAAACCCGAGATTCGATATTGCCGACACTGGCAAGGGTCAGCGTTTGGCGGCCCCAGTCGAAGCGCGCCAACGCCATTACGACGCCGTGAGTCCCTCGGCAGGCACGCTCGACGCCAGGGAAGATAGCGCCCAGGGGCTGATCCCGGTGGTTTTCCACGTACAGCCGAGCTGCCTGCGCAGCCTGAAAGGCGAAAGGCCCGTGTCCCAATCCACCGATCACCCCCACCAGAGCGGTCTCACCCCACCTTTCTATGACGAAAGCATCTCCATTTACCTCCATCGCCGGGTGGGGCCGGGTGGCTGCCCCGATGTCCAGCGGGCAAGACCCTACGCTCGGATCATTCAGGGACCTCCAGCGCTTGCAGACGATACGCGTCCCCCTTCTTCCCTGACGCTCCGAGGCAATATCGAACTCGTCCATGAGCCGATTCACCACGCCCAAACCGCAGCCCAGGCTGCCCACGGTGGAAAAGCCGTCGATGATCGCCTGCTCCACATCCTCGATGCCGGGGCCGTTGTCAGCAGACTCGATCTGAATTCCGCTGCGATCGCCGTCGCGGAGCGGAGTTAACGTCAATCTGCCTTGGCCCGAGTGTTTGAGCAAGTTGGAAGCGAGTTCGCTCACAACGATCGCCACTTCTTCCCTTTCCGTCGCGTCAAGCCCCTGGGCTCCGGCCAAGGCCTTTGCCGCCTGTCGCGCCGTGGCGATGTCGCTGCTCTGCGAGACTTCTACGGCTTGCGGCGCACTCTTCGGGTCCCCGCTCATCTCCGCTATCACTTCCTCACCGTGAGGGTGGTGCCTTTGCCCAGTTCAGAGTGAATTTCCATTTCATCCATCAATCGTTTGGCGCCGGGAAGGCCCAGACCGAGTCCGTGGCTGGTGCCGTGACCTGGCTTCATAGCTAACTCAATGTCAGAGATGCCAAGCCCGTGGCCCTCAAATCTCAACTCCAAACCCGCGGCCCCGTGCCGGTCGAGGGTAGTCCACCACATGATGCCTGTGCCCGCGTAGAGAGAAATATTGCGTGTCAACTCGGAAGCCCCCGTAACAGCGCGGGTAACATCGGTGACGCCAAAGGACAGACGGGTTACCAAATCTCGGACGACCCTGCGCACGACAACGATGTCGTTCTCGGATTTAATCGGTACATCCCCTTGAGTCGGTTGGCTCATGCTCGTCGCCTCCGCGGGGGTGGGGCGCTCAAGAGGTCTAGAGCCCGATCAACGGTGAGCGCGGTCAGGATACCGCCCAGTGTCAAGGCCAACTGCGTCGCGGCGATGACGACACTCGGGCGCATGCCGGCAATCACCGTTCTTCCGCCCATCAAGCCCACCATCCGGCTGGTTTCGGCCACCGTCCGGGCAAAAAAAGAGTCCAGGGTCTCCACGCCGGAAATGTCCAGTACCAGCCCTTTCGGCCGGTATCTTTCCATGGCACGCAGCACTTCTTCCTGCCGTGTCTTCACCATCAAGTCGTCGGGGTCAGCAGGCGTAGTCACCATCAACATATCGCGCACCTTGACAACCGAAATGCCTGAGTCTGATTTGGGTACCCGCTGAAGAGGTCGCGGCTCCCCCTGGATGAGGGCCGGACTTCCAATCTGGTAAGCCGCTGGCGGTGATTTCGTCAAATCCGGGTATCCCCGTCGGGCACTTCTGCACCGACTCCTGCGCTATGCCTAAGACCCGCCTGCGCTTGGGCGTTTGTTCGTTGCTCCCTGTCGTGGTGTTCTGTCTGAGTTGCGTACCACTTTGATGTCCCCTGCGCGTTCACCCTTCCCTGGCGTCACGGGGGCAGCCGAAAGAAGCACCTCTATCTTGGCGATTAGATCCCGTGGATAAAACGGCTTCTCCAAGACTTCTGGGCCGGAGCAGTTAACTCTCAGCCTGAGCAAGACGTTCTCCTGGTAACCCGACATGTACAGGACGGGAAGATTGGGAATGACTTTTGTGATCGCCGCGACCAATTCCGGGCCGTTCATCTCGGGCATCACGACGTCAGTCACCAGCAGGTCGATTTTGCCCTTGTGCATATCGGCCAATTGGAGTGCTTCCTTCCCATCGCCCGCCTCAAGAACGCAGTAGTCATTTTGCGCAAGGCTCTGGCGCAAGAGGGTCCGCAGGCTTTTCTCGTCTTCGACGAGCAAGACTGTTCGGTGGTTTCCGTTCCCGGAAATCGTTCTCGGCGGTGAGGTTGTCGTGGGTTTTGTGTTCGGAAACCCCGTCCCCGGCAAGGGCTTTTTGCCTTCCGCTGGCTTTTTCTTGGGTATTCGGGAAGGGTTGTGGTTGGAGGGAGAGCCGGCATTAGCTGTCTTCCTGCGTTTCTGCTCGTACATTCGCCTGTCGGCTTGGGCAAGCAGCTCTTCGAGGGAGGTTTCAGTCGAGACCGCGTGCGTTTCCGCCCCCACGCTCAATGACAGGGTGTACGACCGCTGGTGGGCACGTTGGCATGAATCTAGATGCATGTGAAGCCGGGATATTAAGACGTCAGTGGACACCCCTGGAGGCAGGCTTGCCATAACGATGAACTCGTCCCCCCCGATTCTCGCCAAGATATCTGACTGACGAAAAGTCCGTCTCATGATCTCGGCCGTGTCCTTGAGGGCCAAGTCCCCCTCTTGGTGCCCAAACCTGTCGTTGACGCGCTTCATCCCGTCCACATCAATGAATAGCAGCGTGATGGCCCCCCCGAGCCGCTGAGCATTCCTCATCTGTTGCTTGCCCAGAATGAGGAACCCTCGCCGGTTGTGAAGCCCACAGAGTTCATCCAGTAGCGACGTGGTTTCGAGCTGGGTCTTTAGCCGGTGGCGCTCGATGGCGTAGCACATCGAGCGCACGAGCGGGGAACGATTGATTTCAGACTTGACGAGGTAGTCTTGCGCGCCAGCCTGCACTGCTTGCACCCCCAAAACGTCGTCGGCCAGACCTGTGCAGACCACGATAGGTATGTCCGAGGCGCGCTCACGAACGGTGCGCAAGGTTTCGATTCCCTGGGAATCGGGAAGGCTAAGGTCCAGAAGAATCAGGTCGAAGCGCTCTTCCGCCAGCTTGAGAAGGGCGGAACTCAATCTGTCCACTTCAACCAGGGTTACTCCGGAAGTAAGGCCTTGCTGGAAAGCTTCACGAACCAGAAGCGCATCCGAGGGGTTGTCCTCGACTAGCAAGATAGCAGGTTGCCGAGGCACGCGGGATTCTCCCGGCGTTGGATGGGGGAAGGGCCCAGATCCGGGGGTGGGACTGCCAAGGAGAGATTCTTCCGGAATATTGTTCATCCTGGTACCCTGGGCGATGCGCCGCCGGGTGGAGGGGATTCATCGCCACCTGGGCCGATGCGCATGGAATCCTGCCGAACATGCGTGGCTGACCGAGGCGGAAGGCTGACGACCGGGAGCCCGAAGTCCGGCATGGAAGTGATCGCAATGCTGAGGTTGGGGAACCCTCCAGGCTTCGTGATGTAACAGTTCGCATGGAGCCCGAACGCCTTCAAAACATCTTCCTCCGCCGCAGAAGTGGTCAGCACTACGACAGGAATGAGCTTCAGACTCGCATCGCTCTTGACTCCCGCAAGAAATTCACGCCCGTTTATGCGCGGCAAGCTTAGGTCCAGAAGGATCAGGTCGGGACGCGGCGCCGTGGCGTAGCGACCCTCCTGCCGCAGGAATCGCAGCGCTTCCGCCCCATCCTCGACGACGGGTGATCTGTTCATTGCATTGGCTCGGGTCAAGACTTCCCGGGCCATCAAGGCATTGATCGAACTGTCCTCGACCATTAGAATGTCCACGGGTCTCATGCCGTGACTGCTCCTTTTGAAACCCCTTTCGGTGACGCTCACGATCGGTCGCAACCGTCCTTGCTGGCGAAGGTCCCTTGGTGATGACCAAGCCAGTCTTAGCTGGCCCTTTGAAACAAGAAACCTCCGAATATGTGTATCGGCTGAGAATGATCATTCCTTAGGCTTTTTTCCCCGATCGGCCGGAAAAACAAGGAAGAAGTTAGAGTTGGCTTGGCCAGCCGGTATCCTGACCAGGTTCAACAGGTTGGCGAAAAAAGCCGCATAGCTGTCAAGGTTATCCCACCGGCAGGAGAAGGGATCGGCTGTTTGGCCACCGGGGGTGCTGCAATTTTCCTGTTGATTACTGACAGGAGAGGGCGTAGGGTAAAGCCGGTTGTCGATAACTGAGGGGAGTGACGATGAGCAAACCAACCGATCTGGTCCAGGGCACGGTGGACCTCCTGATCCTCAAGACCATAGCTCTTGAACCCCTGCACGGCTGGGGCATCGCCCAGCGAATCCGGCAGGTGTCCAAGGAAGTGCTCCAGGTGAATCAAGGAACGCTGTACCCCGCTCTGCATCGCCTGGAGCAAAGTGGATGGATCAGGGCGAAGTGGGGTGGGTCAGACAACAACCGCCGGGCGAAGTTCTATGCTCTGACGCCTGCAGGGCGAAAGTATTTGCAGCAAGAGGAGGCCAACTGGCAGAGGCTCTCCACGGCCATCGGTCTCGTGCTGGAGACATCGTAAATGAAGCGGTCAGCGATCAGCAGTCAGCGGGCAGCAAAAACGTGTGCGTTAAAAAAAGCAGCCAACGGTCAGTTTTAGGGCAAATCGGCGCGGCCGGTTTTCTTGCTGGTCTCTATGGGCTGAAGGTTGCCAGGTGAGTGCAGAAAGCTGAACGCTGAAAGCTGAGGGCTGAGACTATGCGTTGGATACACAAATGGCGACTACGGCTCCGGTCGCTCTTTCAGAAGAGCCGCGTCGAACAAGAGCTAACCGAGGAACTCCGCTTCCACCTGGAAAAACTGATGGAGGAGAACCTCGCCAGGGGGATGACTCGGGAGGAATCCCGTTACGCCGCCCTTCGCGAGCTGGGCGGCGTCGAACAGATCAAAGAAGAGTGCCGCGACATGCGACGAGTGAACTACATCGAGAGCTTCCTCCAGGACGTGCGCTACGGCCTGCGCATGCTGGCCAAGAATCCCGGCTTCACGGCGGTTGCCGTGCTCACGCTTGCTCTCGGCATTGGCGGGAATGTTGCCGTATTCAGCCTGCTCGACGCAGTCTCGTTGCGCCCGCTTCCGTACTCGCACCCAGACCGGCTGTTCATGCTTTTCCCAATTGAGACGAAGTCCCAGCGCGCCATGGTCTCCTCGTCGTATCCCAATTTTCAGGACTGGTATGAACAGAGCCACGCATTTGATGGAATGGCAGCGTTCCACGAAGAACCTCTCAACCTGACCGACACGCCAGAACCCGAACGATTGGACGGCTTAAGCAGTACGCCGGGGCTCTTTGCGCTGTTGGGAATTCATCCGTTGTTGGGCCGTGAATTTGGTCCCGATGACCACCAACACGTCGTCTTGTTGAGCTACGAGTTGTGGCAAAGGCGATTCGGCGGCGATGCTGGGATTATTGGCAAATCCATCCATCTGGAGGGCAGGACGTGCACGGTGCTGGGGGTCTTGTCTCCGCATTTCCACTTTCCCCCGCACCGGTGGGGACCCGCCCCTGAGGTTTTCGTGCCGGTCATTCCGAACCCCGAGCGTGGCCAGAATTACTTACGGGTGATCGGACGCCTTGCCCCAGGCATAACCGAGCAGCAGGCCAGGACGGAGATGAACGGAATCGCCGCCCGCCTCGCGGGAGCCTATCCCGGTACGGACCGTGATCAGGGAATCGACGTCGAACCTCTTGGCCAATACGTCGTTTCCGATGTTCGCCAGACGGCGTGGGTTCTGCTCGGGGCCGTGGCTTTCGTGCTGCTCATCGCATGCACCAACGTGGCCAACCTTCTGCTCTCCCAAGGCGCGACGCGGGAGCGGGAGATCGCCATTCGAACCGCTGTGGGAGCGACACGGTCACGCATTGTGCGGCAGTTGCTCACCGAAAGCCTGCTACTGGCGGGCATGGGGGGTGCCCTGGGTGCCGCTCTGGCATATTGGACACTCCCCCTGGTGACATCCGCCGTGCCACAACACACCTCATTCTTCACGCGTGTTCATGATGCCGGCTTCGAGCTCAACTCCACGGTATTCATTTTCACGGTACTTCTGTCAGTGCTGTCCTGCGCTCTGGTCGGATTGTTGCCTGCTTGGAGAACCACCAAGCCCGCGCGAAGCTCCGGGGCGAGCCTTCGCACGGGCCGGATTCGCGGAGCCCTGATCGGGTTCGAAGTTGCGTTGTCCTTCGTCTTGCTAGCAGGAGCCGGGTTGATGATGAAAAGCTTGGTCCGTCTGCTGGAAGTCGACGTCGGGTTCCGGACGGAACGGTTACTGACCATGGACGTTAACCTGGCGGGCGAGAAGTACTCTTCTGCGGAGAAGCAGGCGGCCTTCTTTGGACAAGTGCTGCAACGGCTCGAATCTCTGCCGTCCGTGCTCTCGGTGGGCGCGATCGTGAAATTACCGTTGACGCGGACCTCGAGTCGGTACGGCTTCGAGATTCCGGGGTCCCAACCGAGGCAAGGCTTCGCAGCCTTTCATGCCGTGAGCCCCAATTACTTCCGCACCATGGGAATACCGCTGTTGAGGGGGAGGGAGCTTCTGACTGGCGACTCCGCACGCTCGCCTTTGGTCGGTATTGTCAACCGGAGCATGGCCCAAAAGTATTGGCCGAGCGAGAATCCGGTTGGTAAGGCCATAAGAGTTTACCGCGCCTTTGTGGTGTCGACCGCGAAAGGGTCCAGTTACCAGTTCAAACCGGAGGAGCTTGAGATTGTTGGAATTGTGGGCGATGTCCGGCAACTCGGGCTGGATGCGCCACCCACGCCTGAACTGTTCATGTCGTATACTCAATGGGCGTCGAACGAGATGGCCCTGGTTCTGCGGACTGCCTCCGAACCCTTTTCTCTGATTCCTAAAGTCAAGAAAGAGATTTGGCGAGTCGACCCCGACCAGCCTGTCACAGATATCAAGACAATGGATGAACTGGTTTCCATAGAAGCGGCGGAGAGACGGTTTGTGCTGCAATTGATCGGAGTTTTCGCGTCGATCGCGCTCGTGCTGGCGGCAGTGGAGATCTACGGCGTGGGTTCCTATGGGATGCGGCAGCGGACGCATGAAATCGGTATTCGCATGGCCCTCGGTGCCAGAGGACAACAAATTATGTGGATGGTTGCCGGCCAAAACGCCAAGTGGCTGCTGATCGGAATCATGGCCGGCGTTGCCAGTGCTCGCGCCCTGACACGGCTCCTGGCGGCGTACCTCTATGCGGTTCGACCCACTGACCCGCTGACATTTGTGGCTGTCGCGTTGCTGCTGCTCGCTGTGGCACTGCTGGCCGTCTACATCCCCGCGCGGCGAGCGACGAAGGTTGACCCCATGGTGGCGCTGCGGTACGAATGAAATAATCAGGTGATCCGGTGTTCGGGCGATCGATTAAGTAGGGAGCGCAGGCATCTTGCCTGCCTGAATTCTGCGATTGAGTGATCGGCCTGCTTGGGCAGGCAGGGTGCTTAGTCTCCATCAGGCAGCACCGCAAGAACCCACCATCCCGGCGCTGAACATGTCGCACAAGCTTGTTGTCCGGCCACACCGCATCTTCCCCCGCCGCGGACTCAGTGGCGCGGCCGGACCTGTCTACAAGCGCGGAGCGTCGCTCAGGGTTTGGTGTGGTGCGCCTTTACTGAGTGTTTCTCCTTCTTCACTGCAGCCTTTTCCGGCTTTTTTTCCAAACGGGGCTCCTCAAGCTGGAAACCGGTTTTATGCCCCTCCGCCCAGATCGTGGAAAGGAAGTCCTTGCTGCCCAGCCTGTCGAAATCCATCGACGGCTCGCTGGCCGCCACTACCACCGTAACACCCTGGGGGAAAGCGTCGTTGATGGCGCTCTGCGTGGCGGGGTCAGTGGAACAAGCCCCTTCGCCACCAAGGCTCATATTGATAACACGCGCCTTGGTGGGGTTGTTCGGGACGCCGGGGACGGGCAGACCTGCGGCCCTGGAGGTGGCCAGCGGGCAGGTGAAGGCGGGACATTTTCAACGCCGTCGGCGCCGGGATTTCCTGGCCTTCCTGAACAAAGTGGTGGCGGCCTACCCCCAGCGCGAGTTGCATGTGATCGTGGACAACCTCAAGATTCATAAACCCAAGCGGGACCGCTGGCTGCGGCAACATCCCCAGGTGCAACTACACTTCACCCCCACGCACGCCTCCTCGCTCAACCAAGTGGAAGTCTGGTTCAGCCTGTTGGCGCGGCAGGCGCTGCGCGGGGCCAGTTTCACCAGCTGTGCAACAACTACGGGAGGCCATCGATGCGCTTGTTGCCGCCTACAACCCGCAGGCCGTCCCCTTTGAGTGGACGAAGCGCGAAGTGCGGTCGGTTGCACCTAGGCATAAATACGCTTAGTCAAGAAACTAAGTACTAGACTGCCTGGACTGCTCATCCTTTTTCCTTGGGAAGTCCGGCCCGGCCTGTACGAAGGCCCCTCTGCTCTCGCGGCAATCGCAAAACCTGGGACCGATGGCAAGGCAGACGCTCATCTTTGCCGTCTGCTTGCCTGCAACGCGAGGCAGGGATAATGCGGGTGAATTCAGGCTTGGGGCGGAGGGCTCGGGCCGGCCGAGCTCATCCGACGGCGAAGGAAGTTCGGTTGGGCGTACTCGACATCCGCACACTTGCGGAGGCGGGCGGCGAGACCGAGCGTGAGGGCGCTGAGATCTATGCTCAGCAGAACCTGGCGAGGGGAAGTGACCCGTGCTGTCAGCGGGATCCCGGACTCGTGCTCCAATCGCTTGACGAATGGGTCCATCTCGGACCCCGACTCCCGGCCGCTGGCCGCAATTTTGGCCACAGCCTCCGCCTCCGGACTTCTCTCTGCGAACTCAACCTGGACAACGGCTTGCGCCGCCAAAGGAGTGGTAGCGGCCGCAGAAAGAGCTCCGGCCTCTTTAACATGCGGGTTCGCACGGAGCCGCTCGAGAAGGCGAGCAACCAAATCGGCTCGCTGGATCGCAACAATGAGCATTCCCCCAGACCCGAGGCGCTTGACCCCGATAGGGATCCTCACTTCACGCGCCAGAGAGTCCACATAGGAAGCCAAGGGGGCATTGGGCTGGCCGCTGCTCGCCGATGCGGCAGCTACCAGCGCACCCGCTTTGCTTGTCGGCGAGAACTTTACAACCACCTCGCCGGGGACAAACGGCAGCGCCAACGGCTTCTCCTGTGCGGCCACCGGACAAAAGGCTAGATCCAGCACCAAAAGGCAAGTCGA
The DNA here is from genome assembly GCA_020073545.1 of Terriglobia bacterium. GTDB lineage: Bacteria > Acidobacteriota > Terriglobia > UBA7540 > UBA7540 > Bog-366. The sequence goes on from JAIQEZ010000015.1 coordinate 45,071, forward strand.
GATTGATTGCACATGCCACATCCTAGTCCATCCACCGCACAGTTAGATGAGGCATCGAGTCGAAACGGCTGCCTGGGTTATGCGGAAGAAGCAACTCCGCGACGTTTCCACCCGAGGAAAAACGCGATGGGGAAAACGAGGGTCACGCCCTGCCAGAGCACCGAATGGGCAAAGCCAAAGGCTTCAGGATGTCGCACGCCGATGTAGAATAGGCTGACCAGTCGAACCAAATTCAGGACCAACACGGCGAGCGCTCCCAGAGCTGCGGCCCACACTCTCGCGCGCAAAGAAGCACCGGCACAGAGAATTGCGGCAGCGAGTAGTGCGGCGGGAAGGAGCCCCGTACAAGGCATCACAATCTGATAGCTAAACCCGCCAGGGTGAGTCAAGGTGGCCAGCTCACGCTGCGCGTCCATTCCCAACCAGTCGAGTATTTGGGAAGTGGCACGAGCCGTGAATATATCGACGGGGGCAAGGGCGTGAACGCAGGCAGGACTCCGCTCGGCAAGGAGCATGGCGCAGCCGAAAAGACCCGTCGCCACCGCGATCCGACCCCAAACGCGAGCTGGCCATTCGGTTGCTGTCATGAACGGGCGCTCCCAGTGGATCCGAAACGCCGCCTTAAGCGGCGACGCTTCCAGAGATAAACCAGCATCGGCCCTAAAGCCAGCAGGACAATCCCCCAATCGGCAAGCGTCGGCACGTGAACACTTGACTGCGCACCGGCGCCTTGTGCTGAAGCGTGAACCTGCATGTCGCCTTTCTGCTGAGCTGTGACGGTAGCCTGAGCATGGCCTGCAGAATCAGTCGTGGCGCTGCCCGGGGACACGGTGGCAATGCTTGTGTTGTCGGCGGTGAAGGTCACCGTCTCGCCCGCCTTCGGCGTGCCGCTCTCCAGCACCGTCGCGGTAACGACTGCAGTCTTTGACCCACCACTTCTGCGCAAACTCAGGCTGGACGGGGCCAGCGTCAGAGAAAAACTAACTGGCGGGTTCGAGCCCAGGACCGCACCCTCGGCATTGAGCAGACCAGCGCCGCAGGGATGGGGGCATTGCGTGCTGTTACGCGGCAGCGCCGTGGACTGTAGTCGGGCAAGGACTTGCGTCGGAGTCAGGCCGGGGTTGCTGGCGAGCAGCAAAGCTGCCACGCCGGCAACGTGGGGCGCCGCCATGGAGGTGCCGTTGTAGTATGCGTAGGTCCCATCCGCCGGGCTGATCATGCTGAGAACTCCGTCGGGGTTGCCGTCGCCATTGTCGTCGCGCTGGAGGTCGCCGCCGGGAGCCATGATCTTGACGGTGGGCCCAAAGTTCGAATAGCGCGCCACGAGGAACCCGCGCGCGTCGCTGGCCGCGACAGCGATGACATTGTTGCAGCCTGCGGGAGTCTCAAGCGAAGCATCCTCCTGGGAGTTGCCGGCCGCCACAACCACCGTAACACCCTGGGCGAAAGCGTCGTTGATGGCGCTCTGCGTGGCAGGGTCAGTGGAACAGGCCCCTTCGCCGCCAAGGCTCATGTTGATCACGCGCGCCTTGGTGGGGTTGTTGGGGACACCGGGGACGGGCAGACCTGCGGCCCAGCGGATCGCGTCAATGATGTCGGACGTGGTGCCGCCACACTTTCCCAAGACGCGAACGGGTTGGACTCTGACGTTCCAGTTGATACCAGCCACGCCGATGCCATTGTTGGTGTTGCCAACACCTACCGTGCCCGAGACGTGCGTCCCATGCCAGCTATTGGGTTCCGGCACCGGTGGAAAACCACCGCCACACTCGCCGGCCGCGATGGCGTCTCCTGGGTCAGTCGGGTCCGGGTCGCGGCCGTCCCCGTCGTTCGAAATGAACGGGTCTGAGATCATGTCATAGCCGGCGAGCAAGTTCGGCGAACCGACTATGTCCGGATGGTTCGGAAGGATGCCCGTGTCGATCACGGTCACGACGACTGAGGGACTCCCCTTGTCGGTGTCCCACACGTTGGGCAAGCTGATGCCGCCCAGGGACTTTCCCACGCCAGTGCCGTTAGTAAGATAGTGCCACTGTTGCGGGTAGAGAGGATCATTGGGCGTCGTGCTGACGACCCGACGGATGTAGTTGGGCTGGGCATACTCGACATCGGGCATAGCTTGAACGGCCTTGACCGCGGCTAGCGTGCGGTCGACCTTATCCTTCTCGGAAAGGGTGGTCATGACGGTGGGCGCGAGGCGATAAATGACTTCCCCGCCCGAGGTCAGCCGAGTTTCGGTTTGAAAACCCAAAGGGCTAATCTGCTCCGCGCTCAGAAAGCGAGGAACGCCGGGCTTACGCTTGCAGATGACCTCGCCGGGGACGAAGCGCTGCTCCATCTTCATCTCGAGCATGGCTGAAACCGGGTTCGGCTTGCTTTGGAACTTGCGATGCTTGCCTGCACCAAGCGAACACACCGTTCCACTAAGCAAGAGGAACGCTAATACAGTCAGAGCAACGTGGCCTCTAGACATGACATGCCTCCTTTCGGCAATACAAAGGGTTTGCGCGAGATCTTGCGAATGGCATGGGTAAGCGAGGGTTGATATCCACGACTCGAATCTCCAAGGGCGTGGTGATCCGATGGAAAAGGACAGTCCTGTCGGGTCCCATCGCCATTCTCACAAGTGTCTGCTTCGTGTCAGCCCTTTGATCGTGCCTATGTCTACCAGCTAGTAGACGGGACTGTCAAGATAAATTCGGATGAAGCACTGGAAGCTCATCGGCTCAAGTCACATAACCGAACAGGGCGGATGACGTCTAAGGTCAGTGGCGGGTCAACTTGGGATTTCGGAGCAGCCAACCCGTCCGCCGCCAAAGACCCAGATCGCTTTCGCCTGTGGCAGCGACATCTGGATCGTCAGCCGCGCAGGTGGTGCCCCCCACCGCTTGGTCACTGGCACCGGCCTGCTGAGCGGTCCCCATTTTTCCCCGGACGGCTCCCTGGTCGCCTACACTGGGGATTAGGACGGCAACCTCGACGTCTACGTGGTCTCCGCCGAGGGTGGCCAGCCCCGGCGGCGCCTGACGTATCATGCGGGCCGCAACGTCGCCGTCGGCTGGACTCCTGACGGCAAGTCGGTTCTATTCCGCTCGCATCGTTTCAGCTAATCTGACCCGAACCAGCTTCTCACGGTTCCGCTCGAGGGGGGCTTCCCCACGGCGCTGCCCCTGGCCTTGGCCCGTGCCAGGGGGTACATCCCGAAGGGCCGTGAGTGATCCAGACCAAGGAAGGGCAGCAGGTGCGGCTGCAGGTTGTCACACGGAGGCAGGCCACCATGCAGGAAAAGACCATTACGATCACCATCGACGAGCAGGGAAGTTCCACGCTGGATCTCGAAGGCTTCGCAAGACAGGGCTGTGAGAAGGCCTTTGACGACTTCCGTGGCGGGGACTGTGTGAAAGTGGAGCGGAAGAAGCCTGCCTCTTACACCGGCCAGCAGGTCCAGCGAGAGAAAGCCCGGCGGTGAAGAAGGCCCGCCAGGCTGCTTCACGCGTTGATTCCCGCCAGCCGCGGCAGTCAGCTGCATAGTTGCAGATCAGGGTATCATTGCGCCTTGGTCTGCACGGTCCGCCGGATCACGCCGGAGTCCACGATAGCGCCGGTGCGCGAGGTCGTCTGAAAATACATCTCCTCGCCTGCGATTTCGATCAGCATGAAGGAGCGGTCGGCATCAAATCCCTTGTCTGTAATCGTGGACTTTCCCAGGTTGCCGGCACGCAACGATCCAGAAGCGCCTTCCGTGAAATAGTAGATTCCATGTTGGGGATGGACTCGCTCGTACACGTGATCATGGCCGGCGAACACGACATCCACGCCGTACTTGATGAACAGAGGCTCCAGCACTTGCCGCAGTTCGATGGACGAACCGTGGAATTTTGCCGATGAATAGAGGGGATGATGGAAATAGCAGATCTTCCAATCTGAGTTGCCGGCGTCGCGTAGCTGCGTCTCCACCCACGCGGTCTGTTTGGGATCCATGTAATTGCTGTTCAAGACAAAGAAGCGCACATTCCCCTTCTTGAAGGTGTAATAGCTCTCGCCATCCATATTGAAGAATTTGTAGGAGCTCTCACTCGGGTCGTCGTGGTTCCCCAGCGCCGCATAGAACTTCACGCCCGCATCCAGGAGCGGCCGGTAGGGCACTTCGAACTTTACCTCAAAATCGTGGGGCCGGGCGCCACCGTAAAGGTTGTCGCCCAGCATGATCACAAAATCGAAGGGGAAGCCTTGACGCGCTTCCACCATTCTCTGGCCCACTTCGTACTGGGGCGGTTCGCCCGTTCCCATATCTCCGATCACGGCAAAGCGGACCGAATTGGACTTGAGAGGGAACTTGAACTCGTCCGCTCCCAGGCCCACCAGGAGAAAAGTGAAAACGCTCAGAAGGAGAAAGACGCGCCGTCGCATGGTTTTATCCCGTGTTCCTCAATCCTCGGGGAGTATTTCCGGTATCAGGTCGACCACCATATCGGCTTTCACGTCGAGCAGAACCAGATCGCGGCCCACGACCCCGTACGCTACTTCGTCCGGTAGTTTTGGAAGCTTCAGCAAAAGACTAGGCGGTACGGTCGTGTACGGGTCCACATCCGGGTAAACCTGGTTCACCCGCAGATGGATTTCCTTGAGCGGCACTCCCTGTTTGATGGTGGCCCGTGCGTTGGCGGCTTGCGGGCCCTGAAACACGCTGCGCACCGCATGCCGAAACGCTTCGCGGGTCCCACGCGTAGAAATGTCGCCAGGTCTGGCGTGGGGCCGCGCCTCACGGATCTTTCTCGCCAGCGCCTGCTGGTGCGCGGCAATGACTTCCGGCAGCTCCTCCTTGGACTTCAGGGAGGGGAGATTTGACTCCACCGTCCTGTGCAGTTCGGCGTATTCCTGCACGCGGTTTGTGAATTCTTTAAAGCTGGCCGCGTCGTCTCCTTGCTCTTTGTCGGAAGCGGTGCTCTGGCCCGCCAGCGCACCGCCGGCTGCGAGAAAGACGGCCACGAGAAGGCACGCTGCTGGACCCAGGCCCTGCCCTTTCCCTCTCATTCCACCCTCCTCGTTCCGGGCTGACCGTCCCTGCATCTAGGATGCACCCGGGACATCCGGACCCATCCTGACCGCTTCCTTCACCGCCTGCTTGACGACTTTCTTCACCGTGTCCTTGACTTCTTTGTCGTTGAGCACTTCCTCGGTCGCCGCGGCGACAGAGGGTGGTCGACGGAGGAGACCGGGTGCGGGGGTTACGTTGTAGCGGCGATGCCGACACGCCGGGACAGGTCGTCCTCCCCGCCGACTTATGGCTTCAGCGACCGTGCGCAACAGGAAACTATTGCGCGCGGTTTATTTCCCTTCTGGTAAAATCCCACCAACATGCCCGACCCGGAAGAGGACAGACAAGCTGAGAAGCGCGAAGTGGTAGCCGACCAACGCTGCCCGGTGTTTATGTCGGAGGGGCAGTGCTGCGGCCGCCCCGTTCACGCCGCCCCGTCGGGCGTGGACTTGCGCTCTGTCTGCTTGATGCATTCCGAAGACCCCAACAAAAGTGATGCCGCGTTCCAGGAAGAGTTCGAACGCATTCTCAGGGATGCAGACGATCAGGGTGCGGACTTTACTCGGTTTGTTTTTCCAAGCTCGAATTACGCCAGGCGAGTGTTTAGGGCGAAATGCATTTTTCTGGGAGCCACGTTCACGCAGAAGGCTATCTTCATGGGAGCCACGTTCACGCACCACACCGACTTCGGAGGGGCCGCTTTCACGCGGTATGCCGATTTCAGCCGGGCCAAGTTCACACAGGACGCGCACTTCTACTCGGCCAAGTTCGCGCAGGGCGCCCACTTCTACTCGGCCAAGTTCGCGCAGGGCGCCAACTTCTACAGGGCTACGTTCACGGAGAACGCCGACTTCAGTTGGGCCACGTTCACGCAGGGCGCCAGCTTTGGCAGTGCCACGTTCGCGTGCGGCGCCGACTTCGCTCAGGTGACTTTCGGTAGTAAGGCTGATTTCGGCGCTGCAAGTTTCTCGGGCACGGCTGACTTTCACAATTCGACCTTCGCAGGGCTCGCAAACTTCAGCACGACGCGGTTCTTGGGCGACGCAAAGTTCGTGGAGGTCCATTTCGAAGCCGAATGTAGCTTTTGGCTCTCGGAGTTTAAGGGAATTGCAGATTTTCATCATGCGGCATTCGGTGACGCCGTCGAGTTCCGCGAGACGACCATCTCAAACTTCGAAAACTACCTGCCGGCTCCGATCTTCGTTTTGGCGAAATTTGCGAAGCCTGAAAGCGTGGTCTTCTACAAAACATACTTGGGCCGCGCACTATTCCACAACTGCGATGTCTCCAGGTTTTATTTCTCGAGTGTTCGATGGCGTGGGCGGTCAGGAAACGGTAAGCGGATGGTGTTTGATGAGGTCGTCGACACACAAGACCATGCTGCGGGAGCTCTGCGTACTGAGGATGACAATCCCAATGATCGCAACTACGATCTAATTGCCGAACTCTACCAACAGCTCAAGAAGAACTACGACGACCGGAGGGATTACTGGACGGCGGGCGATTTCCATTACGGCGAGATGGAAATGAAACGGCTGGCTACGCCTAAGCCGAATCGCCTGTCGCGCTGGCTGAAGGAGATGGGGCTTGCCGGGCCGCGGTTTGATGTCTTCCGCAGGAGGTGGCACCAGCAGGTGGGTCTGGCCGCTTTGTACAAGGGCGCCAGCGAATACGGCGAGAGCTACGAACGGCCGCTTCTGTGGCTGCTCGTCGTCTTGCTTTTCTCTACCGTTCTTTATCCTGGCTGGGGGCTGCGGCCCACGCTGAAGGCGGGGACGGCACAGGCGGCGGCTCATGAGTCCCTGTCCCGTGAGGCCTGTGTGCCGGAACTTAGCTACCGGAACTTCATCCGCTACGGGAGCCTTCAGCCGGGCGGGGAGGAACTGAGCCCCTTTGCGCCGGTAGGGCATAGCCTGATGACCAGCCTGGGCGTTGCTGCACTGCAACGCGACCTCGCCTACGAACCGAGTTACCCCTGGGCACGCGTTCTCTCCTGGCTCGAGCTGGCGCTGACTTCCACTTTCATCGCGCTCTTCCTGCTTGCCGTGCGCCGCCAGTTCCGGCGATAGCTGGTGGCCACGGCGAGCGATCTTCTCGTCGTGGGCTTTCTCTTCTCCCGCAGATCACGAGCTCGTCGATTGCGCATGGCCGATCGTGTTTCTTCGACTGCCGCTCAGGATGGTGAGCGAATGCCGAACCGCTTCTCCGAATCTGCGCCGGTCGCTCACCATGATCGAAGGGCTCTTACGTGACACCGGCATAGTGGAGTCTCAACCCCGCGCCTGCGTCCGAGCTTCCCGCGGACCGAGGGACTTGTTGGGATCAACCACCAGCCAGGCTGCGGCGCCCAGGGCACACAACCCGGCGGCGGTCAGGAACGGTGCGGTCCAGCCGAAGTGCCTGGCGAGC
>JAIQEZ010000157.1 GCA_020073545.1 Terriglobia bacterium
CAGGCGGCGAGTTGGAAGACGGCGCGGCGGGTGGTGGCCAAGGTGGAGTTCCACTTTGGAGAGTTGTTCCCGCGCGTGGGATTCATCGTGACCAACCTGGAGACGGGCAGCCGGGCGGTGGTGCGGTTCTACAACAAGAGGGGCACTGCCGAACAGTGGATCAAAGAAGGCAAGCAAGCGGTGAAGATCACGCGACTGAGTTGCCATCGGTTCCGGTCCAACGAGGTGCGGCTGTGGCATAGCGTGATCGCTTACAACCTGGGAAACCTGTGGCGGCGGCTGGTGCTGCCGAAGAGGATCGACGGTTGGTCGTTGACCAGCTTGCAGCAGCGGTTGGTGAAGACGGGTGGCCGATTGATCAAGCACGCCCGCTATTACTGGCTGCTACTGGCCGAGAGCCACCTGACGCGGCGACTGTTTGGAAGCATGGTGCGGCGGATCGCCTCGCTGCCCTTGCCCGCCGGGTAGGCGAGCCGACAACCGGATCGGATTTCCACCAGGAGAGAGGCAGGGGGGCGGCAAAGTGTCGGAAACACGGGTCGAACGAGGGGCGGTTCCGTCCTTTGGGGTTCTCGCGAGAGGTACGAAGGCACCTTCCGTGGCCCGCGAGAGCACCTTACACTGCAAACTCGACTGACAGTTGCAGTGGGCGGCGATCAGGAGTATCTATTGAGTCGGCGGAAAGTGGATAATGGAAATTCTGGTTAGAGCCCCGCAAGCTCTACTCTGATTATTTGCGTTAGTGCGGGCGTTCGGCACTGAACCGAATGTCATAGGACGGATATTCCAACTTAACTGTTTGTCTCAAGAATGGGGACAAGTCCAGTTGGTGATCTAGGAGGTCATATGCCTGAAATGAGATCGGTATTTCTATGCCTCGCGATGTGCTCGTGCGCTGTGTGGGCGCAAGTGCCTGCCCAGGCCGACCAAAAGGGGTGTGTCGAGAGCAAAGTCGTTACCCGTATGCCCGGGTGTGTCATTATTCGATGCGAGTACAAGGATTTCAGCGCGGCCGAGATGCCGCGGACCAATGCTGAGAGAGGACACCAAGTGGAGGGGGAATTCGAGTTTACGGTGTACCGCTGTCCGAGCGGCAAATCGCCGCTGGAGCTGGGTAGAAACACGGAGGCTGCGTTGAAGAATGCGGGCTTCAATATCCTGTACACCGACGTTTATGCGGGCGGCGCCCGATTCCGGATGACGGCTCAAAAAGGCAGCCAGTGGGTGAAACTCTACGTTGTTTCGGACGCCTACGAGTTGACCGCAGTCAAGCAGAAGCAAATGGAGCAGGTGATGACCGCCAACGCCGACGGGTGGGCTCAACAGATCAACCAGTCCGGGCGAGTGAGCGTGTACGGAATCAACTTCGCCACGGGCAAATCCACGATCCGCCCCGACTCGGAGCCGGTGCTGAATGAGTTGGTCAAGCTTCTTCAGGCGAATACGTCATGGGCAATGGTGGTGGCGGGCCACACAGACAACGTAGGCACCCAGGCAACAAACCTCGCGCTGTCGCGGGAGCGCGCCCAGTCAGTGATCTCGTGGCTGTCGGTTCATGGCGTGGATGGAGCGCGCCTCGTGCCGGCCGGTTTTGGCGATACCCGCCCGATCGCGGAAAACAAAGACGAAGAGGGCCGACAGAAGAACCGCCGCGTAGACCTCGTAAAGCTTTATTAATGACGGTTCTTCAGTTGCGCCTCGACAGCCTCGGCTTAGGGATGAATTCGTCGAGACACCGGCCTTGATATTTCCACCGATATCGGAGGGGACTCTTGCGCCAAGCGGGCGTGCGCACGTACGCGCTGAGGCCGGTCAAGCGATAAATCTCCGCTAAGTTTAATCAGGGCGAAAGGACACTTAAAGTCTGCTACCTCGGAAACGGCTGAACGCATAATCTTCCCGTAGCGAGTCACCGCGTCCGATCCATGGGGAGTAAAGCGCCGACAGCATTTGAATCTCTTTTTGCTTCCTTGCGCGAGCCCGCTCGTTCGAATCATCAGTGTGTATCAAAAGGTCGGGAGAACAGGGCCGCCAGACTGTTGAGATTCCAATCTCGGCGTTGGCGGGCTTCAGCCGTATCAGAGGATTTCTTTTGGTTCATTACATCTGGAGGTGTCCGAACTGCGCGGCCCCTCCGGGTCAGGGTGCCCAACTCAATCGCGGTGACAGACCGTATCCGCTTTAACTGGAGAGTGGACAAAAGCCAAGTGGCGCGGAGACGTACTCCATGTCCCTTGCGCCGTCGGCTCAGCGGGTGTACATAGGTGGGAGCTCAAATATCAGTTCTTCTTTCAAGGAGCAGCGCTCATGAGAAAAATCGGCCGCAAGGAATTCTTCCAGCAGTCGGCGAAGTTGGGAGGATGCTGCGGGGCGGCGCTCTTGGCCGGCTCGCTCTCCGCACTTGGCGAAGAGGCTCCCAAACCCGACTCCGTATTCACTCCCTGTGCGGACAGGGTGAAGCAGGGGCAGGCGGTCATCAAGAGACTCATCGCGCAGATGGACCAGAAACTCGACAAAGCCACGCGCGATGAAATCATGGAAAGTTGCGGACGCCTCTGCCATGACGGCGCCCATCCCGGCCCAAAGCAGCCCACACCGGCAGCCGCCGCGAAGTTCCTGGAAGGAATCAGCAAGTACGTGGGGAAGGAAAATGTCCGGCAATCGGGGAATGAGACGGTGATGTACTTCAAATACACCCAGAACCCGCGGGGCTTGAAAGTGGCCGATAGCTACTGCCTGTGCCCTATCCTGGAAGATGCCCCGAAGGATGTCTCCGCCACCTACTGCCAGTGCTCGGTGGGATACGTCAGGGCCATCTTCGAACAGGGCCCGGGCAAACCCGCCAAAGTCGAGCTGACTGAATCCGTGCTGCGCGGCGGCAAGGGCTGTAACTTCACGGTTCGATTCGCCACCGCCTGAGCTGGCGTGAAGCCAAACGCGAATCGCGCGACACCACAAGGCGAGAGAAAACCATGAACACCGGGGAATCCGGACGGTTCATTCTCTGGATCAGCTTGCCGCTGGCAGTTCTGGTCGCGATCGCGGCCTGCGCGGGACTCTTCTGGGCGCCCACCTACGCGCAGGAAAAACCGCTCTGGGCCGCCATGGGAATGGGGGGAGACGCGGTCAACCTTTTTGTGATTGTGCCCGTGCTTCTCGCCAGCGCCTTGCTGGCCCGCAAGGGATCGGTCCCGGCCTGCCTCGTCTGGATCGGGACTCTTGTCTTCCTGCTGTATAACTTTCTAATTTATGCCCTGGCGGTGCATTTCAACGAGGTGTTCCTGGTTTATTGCGGCGTGCTGGGCCTCAGCTTTTTCGGCCTGATGGGAATTCTGCCCGCGCTTTCGATTTCCGAAATCGCCAACCGCTACAGCCAGCGGGCACCTGTCAAGACCACCGCCGCCGCGCTGTTCTTGATCGCCCTGATCTTCGGCGCCCAGTGGCTCCGCGAGATTATCCCCGCCCTCGGTTCGGGACAAGCGCCCAAAGGCGTCGCGGAATTGGGACTGCTCACCAATCCAGTTCACGTCCTCGACCTCTCCTTTGTGCTGCCCGCGAATCTCATCGTCGCCCTCCTGCTCTTGCGCAGAAAGCCGGTGGCCTTTACGATGGCTCCGGTGTTGCTGGTTTTCTCGACCCTCATGCCCGTCGCCCTGGTGGGAATGATCGTCGCCATGGTCCTCAAGGGTCTGAGCAAGGATTATGCGCCCGCAGCGATGTTCGCGGCGATGACGGCGGCACTGGCCGTCCTGCTGGCGCGTCATCTCCGCAGCCCGAACGCAGGGCAAGATCTTCCTGTTGCGGACCGTCGACACGCGAGAGGGTTGTAGCGCCGACCGGAACCTGTCCCGATGAAATCGGGAGGTCGGCATGATTGATTTTTCCATGACCTTCGGGATCGGGGTAAAGACCGGCGGACCTTCGGCCTTGGCGGCGAAAACCACCAACCGTAGCTACCAGCTCAGGGCGCCTGGGGGCTGAATCACGACATGGTTCGCGTGAGGCGCCTCTAAAACACAAGATGGCCGTGGAACTACCGCCCCTTCTGAGGTATCGTACGCGAGACTGATCACACCCCCAAGAAGAGGGAACCTATGTTGCGGAAGGGCTTCATGCTTGTAGTCTTTGGGCTGTTGATTCTTGTGGCAGCTTCGTCAAGCACCTTCGCGGCCGATATCACGGGTGTTTGGCAGTATGAGTCCATGCCGGACAGTACGGTGACCATTGCGCAGGATGGCAGTGCGCTTCACGTCTGCGCGTACCATGGGCTCAATGGCACGCCGGCGGCAATCATATCCTATGGAACCGGAACGATTGACGGCAGCACGACTAAGCTCAAGTTTAAGGTCGTACGCCGGCCCAATTCCACCTGGGGAGGCTCCACCGGGGTCACTTACCAGGACCTTACGGTCTCACCCGACGGGAAAACCATTACCGGAACCTGGCGCAACGACTTAGGCCAAGGTACCGCCGCCAAGCTGGTAAGAGTCCATTAGGGCCCATCCGCGATAAGCGCCGGTGGTTTCAAGGGCGTGCCCGCTCGCTCACGCGCCCGATGCGACGAGCCATGGCGCCGCAGGAACCGATGGCCGCCAAGATGCCACGTTAGGAAAGCGAAGCAGCCGTCCAAATCAGGGGCCGCAGCAATCAGGTGAGGAGACTGCCGTGGCGAATGATGGCAACAACGTATTCAGGTTGGTCGGCCGCGTCTTCACGCTGGCGGGCGCGATTCTGCTCAGCGTCGCCGGCTGGACGGGGAATCGGCAATACGCGATTCTGAAGACCTGGCCAACTGTGGAAGCTGAAGTGACCGAAAGCCACGTTACCACCGGCCATGACTCAGACGGGACGACGATGTACGGAACGCAGCTCGAATTCCGCTACACGGTCAACGGCAAGGAATACGTTACACCTGCAGCCTCGTCCTACCGGACCTCAAGCTACACCGAAATGAAACGTAAGGCGAACCACTACGCGCCGGGCACGCGCCACCCTATCCGTTACAACCCCGGTGATCCCGACGATATCCGGTTTGATGTCGGCTACAGTTTCGGATTCTTTTTCTTGCCGGTGCTGCTGGGTGGAATGGGTGTCATCTTTGGCGGGTTGGGTGTCACGTTCTTGTACGTGTCACGGCGGCAGCGTGGGGTCGAATGTCCTACCTGCGGCTACCGGATGGAAAAAGGCCAGGACACCTGTCCCCAATGCCATAGCCCTCGCCCTCCCGAAAGCATCGGCTGAGGAGCATTACCGCGGAGACGCCGTCGCCGCAACACGGTGGGCGGTAACGCGGTATTGCCGCCTCGGCGACTCGACGTGGCGTGTCCTTGAACCCCGAGGCTCTTGCCCGGGTTCATTCCGAGGAGTCACAGACCTCGGGATGCGGTGTGTGCTTCCGCCTTACAGACTTGCCCATTCTTCGACAGTGATTTCTCTCCCTACGATGTCTCGGACTTCCCGAATCATTATGCGCAGTTGCGGGACGGACTATTCAGAATTGGAAGGGATTGCCAGGCGCTTTTGCGCGATGACCATAAATTGGTGGCGAGTTCCTTTGAAAGGGCCATCGAAGCCGAGGCGGCGAAGCTTGCGGATGAAGTCGCTGCGCTTACATGGCGTCCACCGGCTCACGCGCAGGCTCTTTGTTGAGGTCAATACCCTGGATCACCGGCAGAGGGTGCTTCAGTTGCAGCCCCACCAAGATCCAATCCTCGAGCGTGGAGCGCAGTTCGTTTTCACATTCCCGGAGGGACGTTCCGAAGGCGACGACTCCCGGGCAGGGAGGGATGCGGCCAGCATAGCTCCCATCCTCCAGCTTTTCGTACGCAGCCTGCGCCAGAGCCTCGCCGACATAGTCGCTTAGCACATACCGTGGGGCCACACCGCACCTCCGTGTCTCGCTTAATTATACCTGCACACAGCAGCCCACAAAAGCCTCAAGCAAAGTAGTGCGGCGCTGTCGCCTCGGCGACTCGACGTGGTGAGTTCTTGAACTCCACGGTGCGTGCCTCGCTGCGCAGATTATGTGGGATGGCCGTGGATGAACCAGCGGTGAAGAAGTTCCGTCACTTGCTCGCGCAACTTCTCGCTTCCGGCGCGCTCTTGGGCTAACTCTTCAAACTTGGCCCTGGCGATAGAGAGGCGGCTTTCGAGGGATTGGTAAAGGGTGTGACATCCTTGTTCCGTTGTGGGAACGGAAACGGGGCCGCGTAGACCCTCGTGTGCAATAGCAGCCAGTAGTTCCGCCTCTGCTCGGCTGGCACATACGTGGCTCACCGCAGGCTTCTTGCCGAAATAAACCGTGGTCGCTTCGAACCAGTTTTCCGCACGTGGAAGCCGGACCTCACCCTCGGGCAACTCCACCGTCTTCGCTTTTCCCGTTTGCTCGTCGAGCCACGAGGACAGTGGCTTCTGCAAATCGGGCTCAAGATGGTCCCATGCGTCCAGCGCCAATTCCATCTGGGAAACGTTGTCTTTGCCGCCGCCATGTCTTCGTTGCTCCATCTTTTGGACTTCCACGATGCGAATAGAGCGAAAATGCAGTGCCACCTCACGATACAACTGATCGATCAGTTTTCTTCGGCGTCGAGGGTCTTGGACGCCAAGGAGTTCGAACACGGCATCATCCAACTGCCTACGGTCTTCTTGTTGCAGCTCCGCAGGCAGACCCAAGGGGAGCTTCGCAGCCTCTCGGACTTCATCGGCGGTGTGGCAGTCCATGAAAGCTTCTTCGACTAAGTGCATCACCTTTCGTTCTTGCATTGATGCAAGTGCCGATTCCATTTTCTCTAACAGTCCTTCGCTGGCGTTGCGCGGGTCGGGAATCTCGATGAGCACCACATCCACGATTTCAGTTTTTAGATTCCCCTCTGTCCCCGCATATCGGCCATAGAAGGTTTTGAAAAGAGCAACAAGGGTAGAGTTGAGAACGGGCATCAGGCCGCGAGCAACGGCCGAGTCGCCAACTAGAGGGTGGATATCGAAGAGATTGTGGTTGCAGGGGATTCGGTCGGGGTTGGCTGGAATGATGTGCCTATATTGCTGTGCCATCGGCCAGAAACCGATGCCCGGCGTACGACCAGTCAGGTCGTACCATGGCTCTCTGCCTTGGCAGCCTGGGCGTTGTGGAATGGGGATCGCTTTTGATTTTCGGGAAGCGAACGTCTGTTTGCTGCCCCAGGCAATGTAGTGCCAGGCGTAAGTGCCCTTGAGCTCTTTCAAATCCTGATTGACCCACAAAACTACTCGGTCAAGTTGCTCGGGGGACACCACGGGACGGTCCACCTGCATTAGACTATGCACTTCCGGCCTTACAAATCGGGCTTCGATAGGATGCAGTGTCTTGTCGCCGCACTGGACGACTACCACCTTGCCACTTTCTACTTCCTCGCGCCTGCAGCGTCTCATCAGGGGAAGTAAGCGCCATTCCAATTCGCTCTGGTGCTTATGTAAGATTTCTGCTGATACATTGCGCGGCATAAAAAAACCGTCGCAACCGCTTAGAATTCCGTATTTAATGCTGGCAATCTCACCTACCCGCGCGAAGCGATGACCGAACTCGCGCATAGTCTCAAAGTAGAAGCCGGGGGCCCTTAGATACCTTCCCCATTTCCCGCCGCCGTAATCACCAAACCGATCGCCCAAGATCAAGTTTTCAGCAGGGGTTATTTCTTCCTCATTTTCTTCAGCGCCCTCTTCGGAGTCGTCAGCGGCGGCGGCGACTTCAAGGCTTTTGTGCTTGGCGAACATTTCCGCGATGGAAAGCCCTTCTTGCCACAGGTCGCCTTGCCGCTTGACCATGATGCGAAGTTGGTCGTTCGAACGGTCCGATTTGCCTTTCAGGATCAGGTCCCGGAACCTCTCCGCCGCTTCCTGCCGCTGGGCTTCGTCCTCCCGCTCGCCCAGGATCTCCGCCAGCGGTCGCTTGAGGCGCACAAACCGGACGAGGTTTTCATCGCGTCTTTGTCTATTCTTGCACCGCTGGAGGATGGTGACGGCAGTCTTCACGCGAGCATCTTCGAACCAGGGTTCGTCTATGCTCTCAATGATCGCCACTAACTTGAAGTTCAGCAGCACCCAACGCTGAACTGGGAAGCCATAGCGGGCGTCAAGCCAGCTTGAGGACGTTAGGAACCCAAACCATCCGTCGTCCGCGAGAAACTGCGCAGCAACAGGCCAAAAACAGACATGGATATCGCTCTGCATTGAGAGGCGAACACCGGGGAATGCCCTCTCTGCAGTTTCGTACAGATGCTCCTTGGTTTGGTCGCGTATAACCCCTTTTTCGCCCGCCTTTGGAATGTCCTGGTACCGCACGTAAGGCGGGTTGCCAACTACTGCGTCGAGACTCGGCAAAGCAATCTCTTCAACTTCACGGTTGCCGTGGCGGTCACGGATCGCCGTGGGTATTTGGCAGAACGGTTTGTCCGGGGCGACCGTAAAGAAGTTCTTGCGCACAATGCGCGGATAGTTTTCTTCATTGGCGATGTACCGAGCGGCCAAGTTCAGAGTGGCGAGGTGAGCGGGGAAGATGTTGATGTCGCATCCGAAGAGGCCGGCAAGCAATTCCTGGTTGCTCAGACGCTTATCGAGGTTGAGCTTGCGGTAATACGCACGAACGAGGAATGTTCCGCTGCCGCAGGCCGGGTCAAGGACAGCGGCATCCGCCTTATGAATGCAGAAGGCGTTGATGACGTCCACGATGTTTTCGTCCGTGTAGTGCTGGCCGAATTTGTGGCGCTCTTCGGGGCTGATGAGTTTTTGGAAAGTGTGCCCGAGGATGTCGGTCGGAATTTCCTTGAAGTTGAAGCGATCCACGGCGCGGATGAAGTTGCTCCAAGCGTCGATGGAGTTTGACCCGGATAGTGCGACAAGGGCGGCCCACTCTTTGGCTTCAGGGAAGAAAACTGGCTCGTAGTCGCCGGTGACGTGGACAGCTTCCTCAAAGCTCTCCCGCAGGTATTGGAAGGCCTTCCCCGGGGTTCTTGCCGTACGTGGGAGTTTTAGTTCCGGCAGTTCGTTCCGCAGTCGGACAGCTTGGTAAAAGAGAATACGATTACTCAGCACGTACGCCATGCTGCGAGCGGCGCGGTCAATGGCTTCCCGCCAGGAAACGGGATCGTTGGGGTCAACGTTCCATTGCTGTTCTTCGGCCATCCAGGTACGCAAATGGGCCTTGAATACAGGTGTGCGTCTTGATTCCGATTCGAGGTAATCGCGCAGCTCCCGGACAGGGCCCGAAGGTCCAGCGAGGTGGCTTTCCAGAACCGAAACGTAGAAGTCCGAGGGTGGCTGGCCGAGGTCTCGCTTGCGGCCGGCGTAGATGTCAGCGAAGTCGGCAAAAAAACGGGGGAGAAAATCGTCCTGGAGCTTGGCCTTGACCTCCGGCCGAGTGATTTCTTCGGGCTTATTGAGTTCAGCCCCGAGCTTCCACTCGCCGACGCAACGCTCGTGCATCGAGACGGCATCCCACCGTGAACGGTCGAAGAGCGCAAGGTGTTCGACGTTCCAGGTGAAGAAGTATCGGCAGTTCTCCCGCGTGGCCTTGTCAAAGGCATCTTGCATCAGCGCCAAACCGAACGGGGAGCTTCCCTGCGATGTGCCTGGAAGTTTCACCTCCCCGCAAAGCGCTAACCCCCCGCGCCCCCGCTCTTTCCGTTCGTAAACACGAAAGTCTTGCCTCTTCAGGCTGCCGCGTCCAAATCGTTCAATTTCAGACGAACCAAAGGGCAGCGCGGGATGGGTTTCAAAGATTTTGTCCGACCACTTTGAAACATCCGCGCAAAAACTGGTTTCGTGTTGGCGATAACTTAGAGGGGGCATTCCGTTTCCACTGACAACTATGGCCCCTTGATTATCAACAAGGCAACAGAAATTTCAACTGGGAAAGGACGGCCCTGCTGCCGGCCGTGGCCGCGAGAGCGCGGCCTTGTTGGTCTCGAAACTGTGAGCTGAAGGCTGTCCGCTGTCAACTGCTGCGGACCTCCCGATTTCATCGGGACAAGTTCCGGTCTGCGCTTCAAAACAAATAAGGCCGCGATGACTCGCGGCCTTGTTAAACTCTTCGACTTTCGACTTTCAACTGTTCTCTCTGACCTCTGAGTTGAGCAGCC
>JAIQEZ010000016.1 GCA_020073545.1 Terriglobia bacterium
GTTGGGGATTTATTTTGTGACCGGAAACCATGAAACCTTCCTGGGCGTGGAGCGCGCTTATGCGGCGCTCCGGACCACTCCCGTCAGGATCCTGGCCGACGAAAGGGTGATGATCGACGGCCTGCAGTTGATCGGAATCAGCTACCCCGAGCGCGGGCACTCAAAAGATTTTGCACAGGCGATCGCCAGGCTCCCCGGCTTCGACCCCGCCTTGCCGTCGATTCTCCTTTACCATAGCCCCGCCCATATCGCGGAGGCGAAGGCGGCGGGTATCAGCTTGCAGCTTTCCGGCCACGCCCACCACGGCCAGATCTTCCCTATCCAGTTCATCTCAAGGTTGATCTATGGAAGGTATTACTACGGATTGCATATCGAAGGGAATTACACCCTCTACACCTCGAGCGGGGCCGGCACCTGGGGCCCGACCATGCGCACCGGCAACCATCCCGAAATCGCCGTGATCCACCTGGAATGATCAGCGCTCGGCCTCGCTGGTCACTCTGAAGACCGCAACGAATCTCGCATCGGTTCTTTGCGCTCTCCCGATCATCCGATCACCCGATAATCGGGCTTTCCTTCCCTTGCTCTATAAACCGTTTGGGTGTATAGGGGTTATCAGGTGGTGGCCCGGCAAAGACCGAGCATTGCCACAGCTTCGCGACCAAGGATTCCGGTGTTTAGCCCCAGGCCAAACTTCATGGCGAACGGGAATCCCCCCGAGTCCTCACGGTCGGCTGGGCGGCAGCATGCTCAACTGCCTCAGGCGTCGCAGAGAATGGGGGTAGCGCCATGAGCGTTTTAGGTCTGAGTATCATAGACACCAAGCCGACCATCGAAGGAGCGGGTTTCTGGATTCGCGTATTGGCTCGCATCGTTGACTATGCGTACGGCTATGTGGTTGGCTTCTTCGCAGGAGTGTTTGGGGCCATCGCCTTGGCGATCCTGCAGGTTCTCTCTATTGCCGAGCCAGGTTGGCAAATCCGAATTTCCCAAGGGAAGGTGCTGATGGTGGTGATGAGCTTGGTCGGCGGCATCTGTTACCACACCATCTGTGAAGGCATGTACGGCGCCAGCCTGGGGAAACTGGTTTGTGGCCTGCGGGTACTGTCGGAGGATTGCTCCCCTTGTCGCTTGAAGCCGGCCCTGATTCGTTCCCTCGCTTATTTCATCGACGGCCTGGTGTTCGGCGCTGTTGGGTACCTGGAAATGACCAAGACGCGCATGGAACAGCGACACGGCGACCACTGGGCCAAGACGGTGGTAGTGCGTAATCCCCAAGTTCCCGAGGGATCAAAACGCTCTGGGCTCCGGTTCCTCCTGGCGATTTTCTTGGGCTCCGCAGTTTGGAGTCTTCCCCTGATCGCAGCAATCGTCGGGCTCGGCCTGGACGCTTAGCTGGTAACCACGGTTGACTCGTATGGTGGATCGACCGCGGGTTTGTGGAGGGAGAAAAGCCCACAGTTGGGAGAGCGCCGACCGTAGCTGGCCTATTGTAAGCATTCTTGGTCGGTAAGAGTCCGGAAATTCCTAACGGGAGGAGAATTCATGAAGAACCTGCTCGGTATTCTTCTGTGTGTGCTGTTGACCGCAGGCTTCGTCGCAGCTCAGGAAAAATCCGAAAAGGCGGCAAGTCCGGCCCTGACAGTTGAGAAGATTGTCGTGGCGACCTCCGTCGAAAACCGGGAACCTGTCGGCGAGAACACGGAATTTGAGGCTTCGGTCGGCACCGTCTATTGCTGGACCAAGATTACGGCCTCGACTACGCCCGCCACGATCAAACACGTCTGGTATTTGGACGACAAAAAGGTTTTTGAAATTCCCCTGGAAATCAATTTCGCTTCCACGCGCACCTGGAGCTCCAAAACGGTCCAGACGGGGAATTGGAAAGTTGAGGTCACCAACGATGCCGGGACCGTCTTGTCGTCGGTGACCTTTACGGTGAAATAACTCGCGCCGCAGATACATGCCGGCCCTCGACGGTTGCGGCGGGTGCGCGGATCGAAATTTCGGCGACCCGCTCCCGACGCGACAAGGCCGTGAGGAGCGACCGACCGACGTGTAGTTCCGCAGGTCGCGCGTCGCACCCCTGGCCGTGTCTCGGTTGAAATTGGGCAGGCTTCGCACCCTACGCGCAAAACCTAACCGCCAGCCATAACCGCAGCCCTTTGCCCATCGCAAACCTCACGATTCAGCACATCTCCTGCCCACGTTTTTTCTCTTCCGCAGTCAGCCTCCTTGCCAGTAGACTCTTCCCGATGCGCCCCACCGAATTCATCGCCGCGCTGCGCAAAGGCCAGGCAGAGTCAGTGTATTTCCTGCGCGGTCCCGATCGTTTCCTCCAGGAGGAGTGCCGCAAGGCCGTGGTGGACTCCATCCCCCCGGACGCGCGGCAGTGGTGCCTGGCGGAAATTGAGTTTGAATCGGGCAAGCTCCAGCACGCGCTGGAGGGCGCCGAGCAGATGCCCATGCTGGGCGGCCACAACTTCCTGCTCATTTCCGACTCGGAAGACTTCAAGCAAGCCGGCGACGAGGACGTGGAAGCGCTGCGCGCTTATCTCGAGCGCCCCTCGCCGTTCTCGACTGTGGTGTTCCTCGCCACGGAGCCCGACCGCCGCCGGCGCTTCATCCAGTTGCTCGAAAAGAAGGCGCAGCTCGTCGAGTTGCGGTCGCCGGACCGCCCGGAAGCCGCGCGGTGGGCGCAGCACTTTCTCCAGCACGCGGGCGTGGAGATCGCAAGCGAGCTCGCGGAGGAAATCGCCGCCAAGTTCGAAATCAGCGAGGATTCGCGCTCGGCTGCCGGTCCCTCCGCCGTCAACGTGCTCTGGATGCGCACGGAGCTCGAGAAACTCCTGACGGCCCGGCCCGGCCTGAAGCGCCTGGAGCCCGCGGACTTGGAGGTGATCGTCGCCTTCCGTGAGGAGCGCGAGATCGGCAAGCTGCTCCGCGCCATCGGCGAACGCAAGTGCAGCGAGGCGCTGCAAACGCTGCGCGAGTTGCTGGCGAGTAAAGTTGCGGAAACCCTCATCCTCTGGTGCATCGCTGACCTGTTCCGGCAGGCGCTGCGCGGCGTGGCGAGCTACGGCTATCGCGGCGGCTGGTCGCGCGGCGCGAATCCTTACTCGACCCCGCAAATCGTCCCACTCGCGCAGAAGAACTATCCACGCGAGGAGTTGTTGCAGGCCATGCGCGCCGTGCGCCGCGCCGACCTGGGAATCAAGTCTTCTTGGAAGGATTCCAAAATCCTACTGGAATTCCTGGTGTGGCAAATCGTGGTGGGGAAAGCGCCGTCGGGCGAAGCGGCCCTCGGCGACGAAGTCCCTGTGCCCTCGGCCGAAAGCTGAGCCCTCGTTCAATGCTCCACGGTCGTCACCCTGAGTCGGCTGCGGCGGACGAAGAGTCCTTTGTTTCGAGGTCTCCGCGCCTCTGCGGTGAGATGGGTCTTTGGGGATTATTTTACAGCTTCTGAGCCCGGCGAGGGGCTAAGAGCTGATAGCTGGTCACTGACCGCTTCCTATCACGCCAGCGCGTTGAAGGCGAGCGTCAGCCGCGACTTGTAGCGCGCGGCGGTCTTGGGATGCAGGATGCCCTTGTGCACGGAGTGGTCGATGAGCGCCACCGTGGGCTTCAGGAGCGCCTGCGCGGCGGGCTTGTCCTTGGTTTTCAGCGCGGCGCGGAATTTGCGAATCTGATGACGCAGCCGGGTGGTGTGCACCTGGTTCTGTTCGGTGCGCTTGTGGGTTTGCTTGATGCGCTTGAGGGCGGATTTGTGACTTGCCACAGAGACTCCTTTTGAGCAGAATGCAATTCTTGAATCTAGCAGATAGCCTTCCGAACCGTCAACGGTGAACACGCATGGGCGAGCCCGCCGCCGAGCCCGAACTCCCGGTTCTGCTGGACTCCGCCAAGATCGCGGCACGCGTCCGCGAACTCGCCGCCGAGATCTCGCGCGATTACCAGGGCCGCACGCCGCATCTGGTCGGAGTGCTAAAAGGCGCCTGGGTTTTCATGGCGGACCTCATCCGTCATCTTTCCATCCCCTGCACGGTGGATTTCCTGGGCATCGCAAGCTACGGCGCGGACGCCATCTCTTCCGGCGAAGTGAAGATCACCAAGGACCTCGACGCCAGCATCGATGGCCGCGATGTGCTCATCCTCGAAGACATCCTCGACACGGGCCGCACCTTCCACTACTTGCAGGGAGTCCTCGCGGCGCACGGCCCGCGCAGCCTGAAACTGGTCGCGCTGCTCGACAAGCGCTCGCGCCGTGTGATTCCTGTCCAGCCCGATTACGTGGGTTTTGAAATTCCCGACGTGTTCGTCGTCGGCTACGGTCTGGATTTCGACCAGAAGTTTCGTCACCTCCCCGACGTGCGTTACCTTCCCAAACCTCCGTCACACTAATCCTCTCCCAAGCAATGGTAGGATCGCCCGGTGTCATTCTGAGGAGTCCCGATCTGATCGGGACGACGAAGAATCTCGGCATTGCGTTTGTCCACTAAAGGCTGAACTGCAGAGACCCTTCGCCCACAGAACGGGCTCAGGGTGACAGGGCAAGCGGGCTCAGGATGACCAGGCGAACGCTCTAGCCCGGCGCCCAAAACGCCCTTGCGAGTTCCTTCGCGAGGCACGCTATAATGAGCAAGCGAGTCCGCCACACCCATGGAAGAATTCTCCACGCCACTCATGCGGCAGTACAGCGCCATCAAGCAGCGTCATCCGAACGCGTTGCTTCTCTTCCGCCTGGGCGATTTCTACGAACTCTTCTTTGAAGACGCCGTGGTTGCCTCCAAGGAACTCCAGATCACGCTGACCTCCCGCAATAAGGAGAAAGGCTCGCCCGTGCCGATGTGCGGCGTCCCCTACCACGCCGCCGAGGGTTACATCGCCAAGCTCATCCGGCGCGGCTTCCGCGTGGCCATTTGCGACCAGATGGAGGACCCGCGCCTGGCGAAGAAGCTTGTGAAGCGCGAGGTGACGCGCGTCGTGACGCCCGGCACCGCGATTGATCCGCAACTCCTCGAACCGCGAGAGAACAACTATCTGGCTGCGGTCGTCGAGCGCGACGGCGCCGCGGGCCTGGCACTCGTGGACCTGTCGACCGGAGATTTTCGCGCCACGGAATTTTGCGGCGCAGAATCCACCGCGCACCTGCAGGACGAACTTGACCGCATGCGGCCGAGCGAACTCCTGTTGGTCTCGGGCGCCGCCGGTCCACTCGAGGGCCGCGCGGGCTCCGGCGCGATCGTCACGCAAACGCCGCTCGAGGAATGGGTGTTCGGTGAAGAGTACGGCGCGCGCCTGCTGCGCGACCATTTCCGTGTGGCGACGCTGGCGGGTTACGGCCTGGAAGGCCATTCCCTCGCCGTGGCCGCGGCCGGCGCCATCCTGCATTACGTGCGCGAAGCGCAACGCGGCTCGCTCACGCATCTCGATGGCATCCGCTTCTACCAGCAGCAAGACTCGCTCCTTCTCGATCCCGCCACGTTGCGTAACCTGGAACTTCTGGACCCGGCGTTCGGTGAATCACGCGCCGCCACGCTGCTCGGCGTGCTGGATGGTTGCGCCACCTCGCTCGGTGCGCGCAAACTCAAGACCTGGACGCTGCGGCCTTCTCTCGACCGCGCTGAGCTGGAGGCGCGCCTGGATGCGGTCGAAGAACTGGCGAAGAACACCATCGCGCGGGAGGAGTTGCGGCGCGTGCTCGGCGCGATTCAGGACCTCGAGCGCCTGCTGAGCAAAGTTACCCTGGAGACCGCTAACGCCCGCGACCTCCTGGCGCTCAAGCAATCGCTGCGCCCCCTGCCGATCCTGCGGACGTACCTTACCCATTTCCGGGCGTGCCTCCTCGGCGAGCTGCACGCGCGGCTCGACGAACTCGCCGACGTACACGAATTGCTGGAGAAGTCCATCCATCCCGAGCCGCCCGTGGTCCTGAACGAAGGCGGCTTGATTCGCCCCGGCTATCACCCTGAGCTTGACGAGCTCCGCGACCTGAGCCAGAACAGCAAGCGCTTGCTCGCCCAGATCGAAATACGCGAGCGCGAGCGTTCCGGCATTGGCTCGCTCAAGGTGCGCTTCAACAACGTTTTCGGCTATTACATCGAAGTTTCCAAACCCAACCTGCACTTGGTGCCGGGGGATTACGAGCGCAAACAGACTCTCGTCAACGCCGAGCGCTTCACCACGCCGGAGTTGAAGGAATTGGAAGCCAAAATCTTGGATGCCGAGGAGCGCAGCCACGGGCTCGAACGCGATCTCTTCGTCGGCATCCGCCGCCAGGTGGCCCAGGAAGCCGCGCGCATTCGCCAGACCGCCGCGGTGCTGGCGGAGCTCGACGTGCTCGCCTGTTTCGCGCACCTCGCTGCGGAGCGCGACTATCACCGTCCGGAATTTTCCGACGACGGCGAATTGCTCATCCTGCAGGGACGCCACCCGGTCATCGAGCGCGTTGTGGAAGAAGGGCAGTCCGGCAAGTTCATTCCCAACGACCTTTACATGAATGGCGGCGCCGACCTGCTCCTGATCGTCACCGGGCCGAACATGGGCGGGAAGTCGACCTATTTGCGACAGGCCGCGCAGATCGCGGTGATGGCGCAGATGGGCAGCTTTGTGCCCGCCGCACGCGCCAAGCTTCCGATTTTCGACCGCATCTTCACGCGCATCGGCGCCTCCGACAACCTGGCGCGCGGCCGCTCAACTTTTATGGTCGAGATGACGGAGGCGGCGACCATTCTGAATACCGCCACACCCCGCAGCCTGGTGCTGCTCGACGAGGTCGGCCGCGGCACGGCCACCTTTGATGGTCTGTCTATTGCCTGGGCGGTGGTTGAGTATCTACTGACGCACACGCGCGCCAAGACGCTTTTCGCGACGCACTACCATGAATTGACGGAACTGGCGGAGCTGCTTCCCGGCGTGAAGAACTACCACGTTTCGGTGAAGGAATCCGGGTCGACCATTGTGTTCTTGCGCAAGGTTGAGCCGGGCAGCGCCGACAAGAGTTACGGCATCGAAGTGGCGCGCCTGGCGGGTCTGCCCAACACCGTGATCGAGCGAGCGCGCGAAATCTTGGCGCGCCACGAACAGAGCGAGCACAGCCTGAGCGAGCGGCTGGCGGCCCGGCAGGAGGCCCCCGAGGCCGGTCCGCTGCAACTGACCATCTTCACGCCGCTCAACGCCGAAGTCGTGAAGGCCATCGAGAATGCCGATCTCGACAACCTGAAGCCCCTCGACGCGCTGAACCTGCTCGTGGAATTGAAGAAACAGATTCAATCATGAAATCGGGGTCCCAGAGCCTGCCGGGCCAACCGCTCATGCTGCGGCTCGCTGAGCCGCGCTGGAGTTCCTCATTCGAGCGGCAGCTTCGGGGTCTCGCTCCGGGTGGCATTCTGCTGGCGGGACCACTTCCTCACTCGCCCGAGACACTGAGGGAATTGCTTAGTCGGATTTCGCGAAGCCTGCCCGCCACACCCTTCCTGGCCATTGAAGAAGAAGGTGGCGCCACGGACCCGCTCTCGGCCCTGCTGCCACCGCTTCCCTCGCCATGCGCGGTCGCGGCGAAGGGCCCGCGCGCTGCTGGCCAAGTGGGCGAACTGATCGGCGAGGCGCTGAAGCTTCTAGGATTCAACACCAACTTTGCGCCGGGACTCGACTTGGCGTCGGCGAACGCGGAGAAAACGCTGGGCACGCGTACGTTCGGCGCTGACCCACGCGAGGTGGCGCAGTGCGGCCGAGCGTTTGTCGAACGACTCAGACGGCACAAGATTCTAGCTTGCGGAAAGTATTTTCCGGGCCTCGCCAGCGTGCCGCCTGCAACCGGTGGCGAATTGCCTATCAGTGGGCGTTCGATGGCCGAGCTCTGGCGGCAGGATCTTGTCCCCTATCGCGAATTGCTGCCGCAGCTTCCTCTGGTCATGATGAGTACGGCCGCTTACAAGGCCTACGATTTTGAGTGCCCGCGCTCGGCCGCGCTCTCCGCGCAGGTAGTGGAGGGGTTGCTCCGTACCAAGCTCGGCTATCGCGGCGTGGTGGTAGCGCCGCAGCTTGAGTCACAGCACGTGCACGGGGTGCTGGACCTGGGTCGCGCTGCGGTGCAATCCGTTAACGCCGGGTGCGACCTGTTGGTCGTCGAAAAGGAAGAATCCTGGCTCGCGATGCGGCAGGCGCTCGAATCCGGCAAGCTTCCGGACGTGCGCCTGGAGCAGGCACTGGGGCGCATTCAAAGAGCCAAGAAGGGGCTCCCGCAACCGTGCGGGAAGATCTCCAGGGGTGCCTGGGACCGGCTGACGCGGCGTTTTGAGGAACTCGGTTCCGGTGCTTGATTGCAGAAGAAACTGGAATAATGATCACCGGACCGTGCTGTTTACGGTGTGCCGGCCAGAATGGGTGAGGCTGCTTTTGTTACCTCTCTGTGCTAACATCCGTCCGGAGGCGAACTTATGAGCGGAGGCTCGGCCCTGAATGTGCCGGAGGAACTCAAGGAAAGGATTGAACAGGCCGCGCGAGAGCGGAACGAGAATCCTTCATCCTTAATTGCCAGTGCCCTCAACCTGTTGCTGGAGACCGAACAGGTTCAAGGGGAAGAGGTCCGGCGACGACTTGCCTCGCGCTCGGGAAAAACCGTCCGCAACGACCGCGTCATGGCGTGGCTCGACACTTGGGGTCTAAACGGAGAGATTCCCCCGCCCAAATGCGAATAGAATAGGATTCCCGCGCTGTCCGGGACCTGGAGGAGATACGTGCGTTCATTGCGGCTGACAAACCTGTTGCTGCAGCCCGGGTTGCGGAACAGGTTAAAACCTCCATTCGCCGCTTGAGTGAATTCCCTCTTATGGGCAGGCAGAGGATGGAACCCAATATCCGGATACTGCCGATCACCGGAACCCCGTACGTGGTGTACTATCACCTTCTATCGGACGTAGTCGAAATCCAGGCCGTTTTCCATGGAGCTCGTCGACGCTTCTCCGACTGACCCGCTGCAGCCATGCAGAGATGAATTGCGTTTCACTCCCCTTAACAAGGAGCTAAAGAGTGCCTGAAGAACACTCGCGCGGTGCACGTCTGGTGGTGGGGCTTATTTCCGGAACGTCTATGGACGGCATCGACGCGGCTTTGGTGCGCATTTCCGGCCCCGCAACGCAACCCCGTGTCCGCCTGCTTGGGTTCGAGACGTATCGTTACTCGGCGCCCGTCCGGCGGAGGATTCTGCGCATCGCCGCCGGCGAAGCCGCCACCGCGGGTGAAATCAGTCAACTCAATTTTCTATTGGGAGAACTTTTCGCGGAGGCAACGCTGCGCGTCTGCCGCACGGCTCGCGTTCCACTGGGGCGGCTCGCGGCCATCGGCACACACGGCCAGACCATCTACCATCAGGGTTCGCCCACCCGGGAAGCTGGCCGGCTCGTTACCAGCACACTGCAGGTTGCCGAGCCCGCGGTCATCGCTGAGCGCACCGGCGCGCCCGTGGTGGCGGATTTTCGCCCGGCCGACATGGCCGCCGGTGGCCAAGGCGCGCCGCTCGTGCCTCTGGTGGATTATCTGCTCCTGCGCGACGCCCGCCGCGGAACCGTGGCGCTCAATATTGGCGGCATTGCCAACTTCACCGTGATCCCCGCGAACGCCCGACCGGAAGACGTCTTTGGTTTTGACACGGGCCCCGGAAACATGATCATCGATGGGCTGGTTCGGCACTTCTCGCATGGTCAGAAGACCTACGATGCCGGCGGCCGTTGGGCGGCGCGCGGTCGTGTGATCGAGCCCCTGCTGGCTCAGGTTCTGCGTGAGCCATTCTTCCAGCGACAGCCTCCTAAAAGTGCGGGGCGCGAAGAGTTCGGCCAGCGTTTTGTCGAGCACTTCTTCCTCAAGCGTCGCGGCGCGCGAGCGGAAGACCTGCTCCGCACGGCCACTGAGCTGACCCCGCGCACCATCACTGACGCGCTCGACCGTTTCGTCCTCGGCAGCATCTCGATCCATCGTCTCATCGTGTCGGGCGGCGGGGCGCACAATCGCCTGCTGGTCAGCCGGCTCAGCCAACTGCTTCCCCGTCTGCGCGTGCAGCTTTCGGATGCTTGCGGACTGCCGGTGGACGCGAAGGAAGCCATTGCCTTCGCCGTGCTTGCCGACCGCACCATGCACGGCCTCCCTGGCAATCTGCCCAGGGTTACCGGCGCCCGCCGAGCGGTGGTGCTCGGCAAGATATCGCGGCCCTGATCGGGATGCTGAGGATATCCCTCAGCTTGGCATCCCGGGATGATTCGGGTGCCTGGTTATCTCTGTTTGAATTGAACAAGTCGCCGTAGGATAATCCCACGTTCGCTTCGGGAGGAGATGCGATGCCATTAACGGAACGCCGCCTGGAAGACTTGGTTTCTATTGGGCCGGCTATGCTGGGGGATTTTGAGGTACTCGGCATCCGCACGGTCGAGCAACTCGCGCGGCAAGAACCGGAAAGCCTCTACGAGAAGCTCTGTCGCGCGACCGGCAAAAGCCAGGACATCTGCTGCCTCGATGTCTTCAGCGCCGCCGTGGCGCAAGCACGGAATCCGCGGCTCTCCGCCGAGCAATGCCAGTGGTGGTATTGGAGCCGCAAGCGCAAGGCGCGGGACAGAAGACAGGCCCAGGGTTGATGGGTTTAGAGCGAACCCAATGCAGAGGCCCTTCGCGGAGTTTATCCTGAGCCCGTTCGCTTCGCTCAGGGTAAACTCCGCGAAAGGGCTCAGGGTGACAGGCAGGGGAGACGCCCGGCTACAACCTCAACCCCAGATACCAGAGCGTCGTGACCACCGTCTCGCGGAGGGAATAGAGCGTGCGTAATGTGGGGTTGTCCTCGATGGGGCTGGCGGGCGCGGGAGAGGCGTAGGCCGTCATCCCCAGGGCGCGGAACATGAGCTTGATGCGGTAGAGGTGGAAGCCATCGCTGACCGCGAGGCAAGTGTGGGCGTGGCGCTGCTT
The DNA here is from genome assembly GCA_020073545.1 of Terriglobia bacterium. Taxonomy (GTDB): domain Bacteria; phylum Acidobacteriota; class Terriglobia; order UBA7540; family UBA7540; genus Bog-366. Next base: position 10,951 of record JAIQEZ010000016.1, read on the forward strand.
CAGGATTTGCGCGACGGCCTGCACGCTCTCGTAGGTCGTATCACTGCGCGTTTCGGAGAGAATTTTCGATTCCGCCACGCCCTGCTGGATCAGGTAGTCGCGCGCCACGCCGCCTTCCGTAAAGCGGGGATCGCCGCCGCTCCCGCCCGTCGTGATCACCACGGCCGCCAAGCTACGGTTTTCGAGATCCAGCGCGTGGTCCAGGCGGGCCTTGAACACTGGTGACGGTGCGCCATTGTATTCCGCGGCTCCAAAGATCACCAGGGCGTCGGCAGAGCACGCCTCATCGCGTCCGGCCTGCGCGCGGATCGCCGTGTACAGAAACCACTCGGCGCAGGCGCAAGCCAGCAACGCCAAGAGCGATGCCACGAAAAATCCGGAGTGAAAGCGTGCGGGGGTCAGCCGAGAAACTCCTTCAACTCAGACTCGGGGATGGCGCCCTGGCGAACGATACGGCCACGTTCACCCAGCAATTCGACGACCGTCGAGGCCAGTCCGCCCGGGGTCAGCCCTCCATCCAGAATGAGCGGCAACAGGTGGCCGAGTTGGCAGTCCACTTCGTCGGCGGTCGAGCAGGCCGTCATGTCAGAGAGATTGGCGCTGGTTCCTGTCAGCGGGCGCGCCGCCGCCACGATCAGGGCGATGACGAAAGGCGCCTGGGGCCAACGCAGTCCGACCTTGCCGGTGTTCGCGGTGACTTTCAGCGGGATCTGACGTGAGGCGGGAACGACGAGGGTGAGAGGGCCCGGCCAGAACTTCTGCGCCAGCGTGAAGAACAGTTTCGGGGGATTATTGGCAAGGTCCCCCGCCTGATCGATGGAATCGACCAGTAGGGGCAGTGCTCGGTCCGCGGTGCGGCGCTTGATGCGAAAGATTTCACTGACGGCCGCCAGATTGAATGGGTCGGCGCCCAACCCGTAATAGGTGTCCGTGGGAAAGGCCACCACCTTGCCGCGCAGGATGAGTCGGACAGCGTGCTCCAGAACATATTCGAGCGAGGTATTGTCCAGCTTAAGGATTTCGGCCATTGGACCGCCGGGGGACGGCACCTTACGTGCTCGGAGACAGACCGTAACACAAGCATTCCACAGGGTCAAGAACCCCCTCAGCGGAAAAGGGATTCGGGCGGCCAAGCGGTCGGTGGCAGGTCGCCTCGCTCGCTGCCACGCGGGAACCGCGGGGGATTCGCGCCTCGACCCGTACCGTTCCAACTTAATTTCCCAGTCTGTGGCGCCTGCATTTTGCGCGGCCCGAAAGTTGGCCCTTCGGAGAACGGCCAGATTATGACAAGTTAGACGGTGCTCGCCGCGTTCGGCCAAAATGCCCTTGACTTAGGCACAGCGGATAGGTAACAATCCTGTCACCTGCTACTTAGGTTTGTGTTCTTCATACTCCACAACGAAATGGGGGTGCAGATCGGTTGGCTGAAGTTAGACTTCAGGACGGAGAGTCTCTAGAAAACGCGCTACGACGCTTTAAGCGAAAGGTTCAGCAAGAGGACATCATCAAAGAAATCAAAAAGCATTCCTTCTACCTGAAACCTGGAGAAAAGCGAAGGGTGAAGGCGGCATTGGCTCGTAAGAGGGCTCGTAAGAAGGCCAGACACGAACAGGACTAAACCTCGTGCGTTGAGCCAGTGGTGGGAAGAGTGGCAAGCTGGGTCTTCCCTTGCAGGCCGAGAGAGGCGAGCCGGTGAGGCCCTGTTCGAGCGAGGGAGCGAGTCATGGAATACCTGGATAGGGTCCTCAAGTGTGTCGATTGCGGCGCGGAATTCGTTTTTACTGCAGGTGAACAACTGTTCTTCTCCGACAAGGGTTTCAAGAACGAACCCAAGCGGTGCAAACCCTGCAAATCAAAACGAAGTCAAATGCTGAGCGGCCAGGGCTACCAGCGCGTCGAAACCACCACCGTATGCTCGCAGTGCGGCAAGGAGACGACGGTGCCCTTTAAGCCGACTCAGGGCCGGCCGGTTTACTGTCGGGAGTGCTTCCAACAACGGCGGACTGCCGCTTCCCCGGCTTAACCTTTTCCCACTCACACTTTGTGGGTCCCTTTTGAAGGCCGAAGTGTCTCTGCAGGTCGCGGAGACAGGGCGTAGGCTGTCTCTGCCTTGGCTGGTCCGCCCCTTCGCTACGGCCCTCCAGCACATGTGAGAGTCCGTTCGGTCCGGCTGTCATCCTGAGTCCGGCGTGGCGGGCGAAGGATCTGCAGTGGGTTCCAGAGCGCGACAGGACTGCAGATTCCTAGGTCGGTCGCCGCGACCGACGGTCCGCCGATCTTAATGGCGGGCGACCTCCCTCAGAATGACAGCCGACGCCGTGCCTGCCAGCCCGCCCGGCCCCCAAATCGCTGGCGGCCACGAGGGACCTCAGCTACAATTCCTTTTCTGGGCATGGCGACGTTTCACATCATCAATTTCGGCTGTCGCGCCAGCCAGGCCGATGGCTCTGCGCTGAAGCAGCAATTGCTTCAGGCCGGGCTTCAGGAAGCCACGAGTGTCGACGAAAGCCAGGTGGCGATCCTGAACACCTGCACCGTCACGGCCACGGCGGATGCGGAAGTGCGCCAGTTCGTGCGTCGCATCCATCGACGCAATCCTCACTGTCGCATTCTGGTCACGGGCTGCTACGCTCAGCGCGCGCCGGGTGAGGTGGCTCGTTTGGAGGGCGTCGCCTGGGTGGTGGGCAATTCTCACAAGCACCTGGTAAGCACGCTGGTCAACCAGCCGCGCGCGGCGGCCGAAAACGCCGCGAAATCGCTCTCCGCATCGCCTGCCGTGCAGATTCAGGCCGCGCCAGCAAGCGGTGTTCATGACTTGATAAATAGCCTTGATTCGGCTCTGGACCCCGGACTCCTGCCTGCGCCTGCCTCCGCAAGCGGGCCGGCAGGTCGGACTCACGACGCCGTCCAGGTACTGGTCGGTGAGATCACAGAAGAATTCCATTTTGCCCCCGTCTTCCCTGACGATCGGACGCGCCCCACGCTGAAAATCCAGGATGGGTGCAACGCGCGCTGTTCCTTCTGCGTGATCCCCTCCGTGCGCGGGCGTAGCCGCAGCCTCGAGCCGGAAAAAGTGCTGGCCGAGGTGCGACGTCTTGAGGAAGCCGGCTACCAGGAAGTTGTTCTCTCGGGGATCAATCTGGGCAGCTATGGACGCGACCTGGATCGGCGCACGAACTTCCTCGGAATCCTGGAGCGCATCCTCCGCGAGAGCTCGATCCCGCGCATCCGCATCAGCTCCGTCGAGGCCATGGATGTGAGCGTCGCGCTGATTCGCCTGGTGGCGCAGGAGCCGCGCCTGGCGCAGCATTTCCACGTTCCGCTGCAGAGCGGTTGCGACCGGATCCTGCGGCTCATGAACCGCCGCTACTGGGCCCGGCAGTACGCCGAACGGATTCTGGCTATTCGCGAACAGATTCCCGACTGCGGGATCGGCGCCGACGTCATGGTGGGTTTCCCGGGCGAGACCGACCAGGAGCACTCGACCAGTCTGCGCTTCATCGCCTCTCTCCCCTTCACCTACCTGCATATCTTTCCTTACTCGACCCGGCCGGGCACGCCGGCGGCCGCCGGCACGGGGCAAGTGAACGGGCGCGTGGCGCGCGAGCGCAGTCAGGAAATCCGCGCCGCCATGGCCGCCAAGCGCGAGGCGTTCCTCGCCGCGCAGGTTGGCCGAAGCATCCCTGGCCTGACTCTGGACGAAGTCGAAGAAGGCGCCCGCGTGGCGCTCACGACCAACTACCTCAATGTCGCGCTGCCGGGTTCGGAGGTTCCTGCAAACAAGCTCGTGGATGTCTGGGTGGGCCGCACCAGTTCCGGCCAGCTCTTCGGATACCCGCACGGAGCGGGCGTCGGGTCCGCTGCGCTTCCCCTCGAAGAGCCGTCAAAGGTCGAAAGTTGAAAGTCGAAAGCAGGGATTATCACTTTCAACTCTTAACCCTCAACTTTCAACTGCCCTCTAATACAACGTGTAGCGCAGAGTTCGGCCAGCTCGACCTCTGCCGCTTGCTTTTCTATCAGGCAATTTCTCATTCTTGAAATACCAGCTGTTGTACGGGGCCTGAGGCCCTGCGGAGGCGACGAACGCAACCAAGGGCCGCAGAATGATGCGCTACCGCGCATAACTCCGCACCCAAAACCTATTGTAGGGCCGGGGCTCCCCCCGGCCATGGCCAAGGCAAGCCTTGGCCCTAGGTCAGGCCCGGCCATTGGCGGACACAAGCCGCAGATGCAAAGGCGGCTTGTGCGCTGCCTCGCTGTTCATCAAAACCGTGTACGGGTGGACAGACCCTGCGTTACAATCATTTTGAAAATGTCCAACAAACCTGAACTCTTCGGCACCGACGGCATCCGCGGTGTGGCAGGCCAATACCCTTTGGATCAGGCGACGGTTCGCAAAATCGGCAGCGCCTTGGGAACGGAGCTCCGGAAATCCTCGGGCCAAGCGCGAGTCGTGGTGGGCAAAGACACGCGTGAATCGAGCGAGTGGATTTCCTGCGCTCTGACCCGCGGGCTGACTTCAGCCGGCGCGCAGGTGGTTGACGCGGGGGTTCTGACCACACCGGGTGTGGCTTTCCTGACCCGTCAGCACGGATTCACCGCCGGCGTAGCGGTGTCGGCCTCTCACAATCCCTTTGAGGACAACGGCATCAAGATCTTCTCGCACGCGGGAACGAAGCTGGCAGAAACAGAGGAACTTGAAATCGAGCGTCTGCTCGCGACTCTGCCCGAATTGCAGGGGGAGACGGAAAGCGCGGCGGAGTTTATTCGCAGCCTCGTCGACGATTACGTGGAATATCTGGCGAGCCTGGTTCCCGCAGGATTGGCGCTTTCCCGGTACCGGCTGGTTGTGGACTGCGCCAACGGCGCGGCGTCCCGCGTGGCGCCCTTGCTGTTCGAGCGCTTGGGGATGACCGCGCACACGCTGAATACGGAGCCCAACGGCCGCAACATCAATTTGCACTGCGGCTCACTTCATCCCGAGCCGATGGCGGAGACGACCAAGGCCCTGGGTGCCGACCTGGGGGTGGCCTTTGATGGGGACGCTGATCGCGCCATCTTCGCCACCCGTGACGGCCGCCTGGCTGACGGCGACCACGTGCTCTACGCGATTGCCCCCTTCCTCGATCGTCGCGGGAATCTCCAGGGACGCGCCGTAGTGGGTACGCTGATGACGAACCTCGCTCTGGAACTGGCTCTCGCGCGCCACGGCATCGGCCTGAAGCGCACCCGGGTCGGCGACAAGTATGTGCTCGAAGAAATGCTGCGCTCGGGAATTTCGCTGGGCGGCGAGCCCTCCGGGCACCTGATCTTTGCCGACCTCTCGCTCGCCGGCGACGGCATGCTCACGCTGCTCGAAGTTCTGCGCCTGCTGGCCGAAACCCGGCACCCTCTCGGCCAGTTGCTCGAAGGCTTCAAGCCTTTTCCCCAGTTGATCCGCAACGTGCGCGTCCGGGAAAAGCCGCCCCTGGAATCGATTCCCGCTGTCGCACGGGCGATCAAGCAATGCCGCAGCGAGTTGGGTGAGCGCGGTCGTGTGGTGGTGCGCTACTCCGGCACGGAGCCCCTGGCGCGGGTGATGGTGGAAGCCGAAGAAGCGGAAGTGGTGGAGACTCACACCGCGCGTATCGCCGGGGCCATCGACTCCGCGCTGGGGCTACGCTGAGGTTTTCGGTCATCCCCGTCCCCGCCCCGGGCGCGCAGTAGGCGCATCGCCTGAGGAGGCCGATATGCGAAAGGCTCTTCTTCTGCCTGCCTTTCTCGTTTGCATTCTCTGTCCCGCCCGGCTCTCCGCGCAGGACGCGCTGACCCCCGCCAATCTTCCCGGTTTCCTGGCGCGGTTTGACCAGAACTTCTCTTTCGTGGAGGAGGTCTACACAGATCTCGCCAATGAGAAGTTGCCCGTGCACGACACGCAGGGACAGCCGCTCAGTCGGCGGCCCATCGAAGACCGGCGCCGGGTGATTTCCGCGCTGCGCCAAATCTCCCGCGAGGTCGCGGGCAATCCGCAATGCCTGGTAGTGGTGGCAAAGCTTGTTTTGCAGACGGAAGAATTAGCCGATGACCTCTTTGACCTCGCGCAGATTGCCTACGATAATGACCGAGAAGATCTGGGTAGGCGGCTCGCGGTCGCCCAGACGACCATGGAGCAGAACAAAGATCTGCTGGCAGACTATCTCCTCGCCCTGGCCGCCGAAAAGGACGAGCGGCTGAAAAAGCTGGAGAAGGAAAACGCCGAATTGCAGCTTCGGATCAAGCCCGCGACGCCCTGACCGCCGCGCCATCGCGGGCGGGGGGAACCGAAAGTTAGTAGAAGAGACGTGCCGGTATTGGCATCTTAGCAACCCTGTATCAGGAGACGACATCCAACCGCCTTGAAACAACTGAACAGCAACGGATGGTGCATCATGAAAGCAATCACCCTCTCACTTCTGGCGCTGGCACTCACGCTTCCGCTTCTCGCCCAATCACCGGGAGTTCCACCTGGGGCCCCAAGTCAAGCTCCGCCCACGGCGCAGCCACAGACACAACCACCCGGTCCGCCTGCGGCGCCGGTCGCGCCGACTGCCCCGGCGGTCGCTCCTGACAACTCCAAGATTGTGGTGCCTGCGGAAACGACCATTCCTCTGGTTCTCGTGAACACGGTCAACACGCGCACGGCCTACGTGGGTCAGGCCATTTATTGCGAAACGATCTTCCCCATCACTGTGGGCAACCGCCTGGTGATTCCCAAGGGCAGTTCCGTGAAAGGCGCGGTGACGCAGGTGGTCCAGCCCGGTCGCGTCAAGGGCCGGGCGCAAATCGGTCTGCGGTTTGAAGAGCTCATCCTTCCCAACGGCACCACGGTCCCCTTGCGCGCCACGCTTTCGGGCTTCGGGAGCAGAGGAAAAGAGGACTTCAAGCCGAACGAAGGGAAAATCAAAGGGGAGTCATCCAAAGGCGAGGACGCTGGAAAGGTTGTGCAATCGACTGTGACGGGCGCCGAACTCGGAACCATCACCGGGGCCGTGAGGGGAAGTCCCGGCGTCGGACTGGGCATCGGCAGTGCAGCGGGAGCGGCAGGTGGATTAATCTGGGTTTTGGCCAGCCGCGGAAAGGATGCGGTACTGCCCCGTGGCACGAGCCTGGAGCTGCAACTCACCGTACCGCTGACTCTCAATCGCGACGAACTCGATCCGCCGTCCCGTTATGACCGGGGCCCGACGCTGCCTGGCCGCGAATACGAGTACGGGCCGGAACGTTAGCGTTCTGAAATCCCGCCGAGACTTGGCCTCGCAACGCGGCCGCATCGCTGCGAACTCATCCGGGCTTTTGAGAAGCTATGAAACAAATCCCAAAGACCTTGCTCACCGCTGAGACGCAGAGGTTTGAAGGCCGGGGGCCATTCCTCTGCGTCTCGGCGCCTCTGCGGTGAAGCCATTTTTCACGGCATCTTAACGACCGGGAAGGCTGCCTTGCGCGGATTGAAGCTCTGCCCGCCAACGGAGAAGCACCGCGTCTCCAGAACGGGCCTTCTCATCTCGCGGGGAACCCTACCCACACCCTGAGCGCAGGGAACCAAGACTCACGAGAATACGACGGACTGGACTCCTGAAATCTCGAAGCGCTTCCGGCAACGCGGGTTCTTGCACTGCATAAAGTCATCGCGACGCAGCATGTAAGAACGCGCCTTGGCAAAGCGCGCCCGGTCGCGTTCATCCGCCGGACCCCGCAGCGACTGCTTCTTGGTGCGCACCAGCCATCGAATCTCGTAAGTGTCGGTTTGGTGGCAGAACATGCAGGAAAGGGCGGCAGGCTTCCGAGTCTCGGTCTCGTCAAAGAAATCGCGCTCCTCCATAGTGGGCCTATTTTAGCCGGAATCGATTGTTAAGGCCACTGCGACGTGCGCGGGACCGCCGGGCAGCGCGCGCCAGCCTAGACGGGCAGACTCCAACCCTTGGCGCCGCGATTGTCCGCTGCCAGCAGGTAGACCTGGGCCCGCACCTGCTTTTCGTTAAGCGTGTCTTGGATGAGTTCGCCGATGGCGGCGCTGTTCTCCCGCGCAAAAGCCAGAATGGAAGGGCCGGCGCCGCTCAGGCAGACGCCCAGTAAATCCGGGTGCCTCAACGCGAGCACGTCCGAAAGGCCCGGTACCAGGGGAGCGCGGTAGGACTGATGCCAGCGGTCGTCGAAAAAGGTGCGATGCAGTTCCGCTCGGCCGGAAAAAAGCTGGGCGGTCAGCATCGCCGCGCGCTGCAAATTGTGGATGGCGTCAGCTCGGGAATACTGGTCGGGCAGAACCTTGCGGGCTTCTTCGGTCGGCAAAGCGTAGTCCGGCACGACCAGAACCAGTCCAAGCGGCTCGGGGACCGGGCACGAATAGGTCAGAACGCGGCCGGCGGATTGAGTGGCAACCGTGAACCCGCCGTGCCAGGCCGCCGCCACGTTGTCCGGGTGGCCTTCCCGTTCCGTGGCAAGCGAAACAAGTTCCTCGTCAAACATCACGCGGTCAGCCAGGATGTGACTCGCGGCGAGCGCGCCGACGATCGCGGCGGCGCTCGAACCAACGCCTACACCCACTGGAATCTGATTTTCTATTTCGAGTTCAAACCCGCGGGTCTTGCCCCAGCTCCGGAGCGTCTCCTGCAAAGTGCGCGCGATGAGATTGTTCGAACCCGTACAAACCCGGTCGGCATGGATACCGCTATAACGAACCACACTCGCGTCATCGCCACGCAGCGTGACGTGGATGTTGGCGTAAAGGCTCAAGGCAATCGCGCCACAATCAAAGAGACAGCCGAGGTTGGCGCAAGTAGCCGGCACACGAACTGACACGCGCTCACTCATATGCAAGATCCCCGGAAACGAAAAAAGCATCATAAGCGACACAGGGTCTCGTCGGCAACGGTGGAATTGGGAAATTAAATGACTGCGATGGACCGAAGCTCAGGCAGCAGCGGCAGGAGCGGAGCCCGTTCCATGCGACTCCATCCTCGACAGCGAGGCGCGAGGGGATTTCAGCGGGGCGTGCCGGATTTGGCGGGCGGCGGGTCTCCCTCCTCCAAAACAAAAATCGCCGAATCGGCCAGAAGGTTGGGGAGGAACCGAACCACGATACATCGCCCGGAAGCGGAGGTTCGGAGGGGAATTTCCTGGAGCACTGTCAATTCGGCTTGGCGACAGAAATCGCGGAAGTCGATGATGGTGGTCAGGTGAATGTTCAGGGTCTCGTACCATTCGTAGGGTAGCTTTTCGGTCTTGGGCATGCGGCCTCCGAAGAAATGCTGCCAACGCACCGGCCAGTGTGCGAAGTTCGGAAAGCTCACGATGCAACGCTTGCTCACTCTCGCCATCTCCCGGATCAGGAACATGGGACGATGCAAAACCTGAATGGTATTCGTGAGGATAACGTAATCGATGGATTTGTCGGGGTAGTCGGCCAGCCCTTCGTCCAAATCGCCGTGATGAACGTTGAACAAACCCTTGGCGACACAAGATTGGATGCAGGCGTCGGAGAGCTCAATTCCCTCGGCGCGAACCTTCTTCATGACCTTCAGGGCCAGCAGCAAATCGCCCTCGCCGCAGCCGAGGTCCATAACGCGCGTGCCCTCCGGGATCAGGTCGATAATCGTCCGGTGGTCAGGAGTCAGACGCACCACCGTGCCGGCGTCATCGAGTCGAATTTCTTCGGCAAGCCCGCCCATGCGCTAAGCAGCTCCCCTCCGGCCGTGGCTCAGGAAATTGGTGATGAGGGAACTCAGTTGCTCCGACTCCAGCAGGAAAGCATCGTGCCCGTAATCCGTCTGAATTTCCGTGTAGATGGCTTGCGCGCCGACGCGCCGCAAGGCGCTGACGATTTCCTTGGACTGATACGATGGAAACAGCCAGTCCGACGAAAACGAAATCACCAGGAACTTCGCCTTCACGCCGGAAAAGGCCTGTTCCAGTGTCCCATAAGGCTGCGCGAGATCGAAATAATCCATTGCTTTCGAGATATAGAGATAGGAATTGGCGTCAAACCGATTGACGAAATTATCTCCCTTGTACTGCAAATAGCTTTCCACCTGAAAATCCGCCAGAAAGTTGTACCCGTACTCCGTCTTGTCTTGCAGTTTGCGGCCGAATTTCTGGTGCATGGACCGCTCGGAAAGATAAGTGATGTGCCCGATCATCCGCGCAATGGCCAGGCCCCGGCGCGGGATGGGCTTCCCATAGTAGTCGCCTTCCTTCCAATGAGGATCCGACTGGATGGCCTGCCGGCCCACCTCGTCAAACGCGATCGCCTGCGCCGACAGCTTGCTGGTGGTGGCAATGGGAATGGCCAGCCGAACCCTGTCCGGGTAGCTCACCACCCACTGCAGCACCTGCATCCCACCCATCGAGCCGCCCACTACACAGAGCAATTGGTTAATTCCCAGATGGTCAATCAACTCTCTCTGGGTATTCACCATGTCGCGGATGGTGACAATGGGAAAGCTCAGCCCATAGGGACGGCCCGTCTGCGGGTTGACCGAGCTCGGTCCCGTCGAGCCCTTGCAGCCCCCGATGACGTTGGAGCAAATCACGAAGTATTGCCGCGTGTCGAAGGCTTTGCCCGGACCAATCATGATGTCCCACCAGCCGGGCTGACGCTCGCCGGGCTGATTGTACCCGGCGGCATGGGCGTTTCCAGAGAGGGCATGGAGAATGAGCACGGCGTTGTCCTTGGCCGCGCTCAACTCTCCGTAAGTCTCGTAGGCCAAAGTGATCGGCCCGAGACTTCGCCCGCACTCCAGGAGCATCTCCTGGGGCGGCTCGGCAAAGGTGAGGTGCTGCGTTTTAACGATCCCAACCGAACCTGGGTCTCCCATAGTCTAAAGCTTTCCTCCCCGCGATCGCCGCACACCCTCTGCTGAGCAGAGGGTGTGGTAGGGGGCGCGGTGCTTCTCCCCGGCGTTAACGCTGCGAGGCCTGCAAGGCCTGATCGATATCGGCGATGATGTCCTCGACGCTTTCGAGTCCGATGGAGAGCCGGACGAAATCCTCGGTCACGCCGGTGGCCACCTGCTCCTCGCGACTCAGTTGCTGATGGGTCGTGCTCGCGGGGTGAATGACCAGCGACTTCGCGTCACCGATGTTGGCAAGGTGAGAGAGCAAGCCAAGGGCATTGATGAACTTGATTCCGGCCTGCAATCCGCCTTTGATTCCAAAGCCCAGAATCGCGCCGAAGCCGTGCTGCAAGTATTTCTTCGCCAGCTTGTGCGTGGGGTGACTTTCGAGCCCCGGATAATTCACCCAGTTCACCGTCGGGTGCGTCTCGAGGAATTGCGCGACCTTCAGGGCGTTATCGCAGTGCCGTTGCACTCGCAGCGAAAGGGTTTCAAGTCCTTGCAGAATCAGGAAAGCATTGAAGGGGCTCAATGCCGGGCCGAGGTCGCGGAGAAGTTGGACGCGCGCCTTCAGGATGTAGGCGAGTTTCCCAAACGCCTCTACAAACTTGAGATGGTGATAACTCGGGTCGGGCTCGACGAGCTGCGGAAACTTCCCGTTCGCCCAGTTGAAATTTCCCGAATCCACGATGATACCCCCGATCGACGTTCCGTGGCCTCCCAGGAACTTCGTCAGGGAGTGAATGACGATGTCGGCGCCCCACTCAAATGGGCGGCACAGGTAGGGCGTAGCCACGGTACTGTCAATGATCAGCGGCACGCCTGCATCGTGGGCGACCCTCGCAACGCCCTGGATGTCGAGCATGTCGTTCTTGGGATTGCCCAGAGTTTCCGCAAAGATCAGGCGAGTTTTGGAGGTGATAGCTCGCTTGAAATTCTGGGGGTCACGGGGATCAACGAAAACGCTCTCGATCCCCAATTTGGGAAAGGTGTAATGAAAAAGGTTGTAGGTTCCGCCGTAAAGGCTTTCCGACGAGACAATCTGGTCGCCCGCGTTGGCGATGTTCAGGATCGCCAGGGTCTCGGCCGCCTGACCCGAGGCGGTGGCAAGCGCTCCAACCCCACCCTCCAGGGCTGCCACGCGCTGCTCCAGCACGTCCCAGGTTGGATTCATAATCCGCGAGTAGATATTGCCGAATTCCTTAAGGGCAAAAAGGTTCGCGGCATGGGTGGTGTCTTTGAACACGAAAGACGTCGTCTGGTAAATGGGGACGGCGCGCGCGCCGGTCGAAGCGTCAGGCTTCTGGCCTCCGTGCAGTGCGATCGAATCAAAACCCAGTTTCCTTTCCAAGGCTGCCTCCTTGTCGAGATCGTGGTGATAATGCCGGATTGAACCCTATGAGTTCACTTCGCCCGCGCCGCAATCCCTGCGAACTGTAGAGGCACGGATTGCCGCACCCGCATTTATCGTTAGAACCAACCGCGGTAGGGCAACCTGGCACGGCGAAGTCGGGCGCCCTGCCCCTACCGTCCAAGACGCCTCACGCGGTGGCCGCCGTACTCAAAAACTGCTCGTCAAAATCTTCAACCTTGGGCCGGATGAGCACGCCCTCCGCCAGCCGCCCTTGCAGCGCGCCCAGGGTCTTCAGCCCGTTGCCGGTGATCGCGAGTACAAGGGATTCCTCGGGATTCAGGCGGCCTTGGCGGATCAGCTTGCGCGCCACGGCGATCGTCACACCGCCGGCGGTTTCCGCAAAAATACCCTCGGTTTCGGCGAGCAGGCAGATGCCGTCGACGATTTCCTGGTCTTCCACATCCTCGCCCGCTCCGCCGCTCGCGAGAATGGTCTTCACGGCAAAAATGCCGTCCGCCGGGTTGCCGATGGCCAGCGACTTGGCGATCGTACGAGGTTTCTGGGGCTCAATCTCCGTCGTGCCGCGCTTGGCCGCGGTGGTAATCGGCGAGCAGCCCGCCGCCTGCGCGCCGAAAAAGCGGGTTCGGGCCGGTGCAACCCAGGCGAGTTTCTTCAGTTCTTCAAAGGCCTTGTTGACCTTGGTGATGAGAGAACCGCCGGCCATGGGAATCACGATGTTCTGCGGCAGGCGCCAGCCGAGTTGCTCGGCGATTTCATATCCGAGGGTCTTCGACCCTTCGGAGTAGTAAGAGCGCAGGTTCACGTTGACCATGCCCCAGGAATGCTTCTGAGCGATCTCCGCGCACAGCCGATTCACTTGATCGTAGTTGCCCTGCACCTTCACGAGCGTTGCGCCGTAAACCTGCGTGCCGATGATTTTCTCCGGCTCGAGCTCGGCGGGAACAAAGATGAAAGTCTTGAAGCCGCCGGCCGCAGCTTGCGCCGCGAGGGCATTCGCCAGGTTCCCCGTCGAGGAGCATCCCACCGTGTCGAATCCGAACTCGTGTGCCTTCGAGAGCGCCACCGCCACCACGCGGTCCTTGAAGGAAAGTGTGGGGTGGTTGACGGCGTCGTTCTTCACGTAGACTTCGCGCGCTCCGAGCGCCGCACCCAGACGCGGCGCGGCCACGAGCGGCGTGAATCCCGTCTGGTGGCCCACCCAGGGCTCGCCCGCGACCGGCAGCAATTCCCGATAACGCCACATGTTGGGAGGACGCGAGGCGAGGTCTTCGCGCCGCAGATCCGCCCACAGCTTGCCGTAGTCATAGACGACTTCCAGCGGCGCCCAACACTCCTCGCAGGCGGCGATGGGATCGAGCGGGTACGTTCGCTCGCATTCCCGGCACTTCAGGCGAATCGCGTAACTCACAAGTCCTCCCTTTGTCACCTGAGTGGCCCGGGAATGTCAGGGGGAGAAGAATGAAACGTTCGGGAAGAGGCAGAAACTAAAAAACCTCCTCCGGGTGGGAAGAGGCTCTTTGAAGACCTAGCGGCCCCCTCTCATCTCCCCCATACCGGGTGGGAATTGGCACCTGACCCCGCCATTCTGACTGGCGGGCGGTTGTCGTGGCGTCACTGGGCCCGTCCCTCGGCCACTCTAGATGAGATTCAGGGTTACTGAATCAAATATTCAATTGTCGCAAATCATCCTAGAGGAATGCCCCGCGCGTGTCAATATTTTTTCTGCGCACAAATTCCACGGGTTGGCCAGAAATCTCCGTTGTGCGGTTTGCCGCCGCGTGTTCCCCGGACACACGCGGATATCTTGATGCCCCTGTATCGCGGTGTTAACATGGAAAGAAACGGGCATGAAATGGATTCTGTGAAGCAGAGTGGCAATCTCCTCGGGCTCAACCTTGCGGAGCTGGAAGATTTCGCGGTGAGTTATGGCCAACCTCGATATCGGGGTCGGCAGCTCTACCACGGGATCTACGCCCGCCGCGTTCGAGACTTTGGCGGGTTCACCGACCTCAACCGGGAATTCCGCGAATCGCTATCCTCTCTTCATCAGATCACCTACCCGGAAGTTCAGCGTGAATTCCGTTCGCACGATGGCTCCGTCCGCTACCTGTTCCGCGTCGGGGACGGGAATTCCATCGAGACCGTCTCGATGCCGGAGGAAAACCGTACGACTCTCTGCCTGTCGAGCCAGGTCGGCTGCGCGCTGGATTGCCGCTTTTGTTTCACCGCACTTCTCGGCGGGAAACGAAACCTCACGGCGGGCGAGATGATCGGCCAAGTGCTGGCCGTGGCGGCTGCCGAGAGCCTCGCGCGCACGGCCCGGCTCAACTTGGTTTTCATGGGAATGGGTGAGCCCTTGCTGAACCTGCCTCAGGTCCTGAAGGCCGTCAAAATCCTCGCCGATTCGAAGGGTGTGGGTGTTGCGCTCCGGCGCATCACGGTTTCGACCGTCGGCATCACCCCGCGCATCGAGGAGCTGGCGCGCGAGCCGAGGCGTCCCAAGCTGGCGCTTTCGCTCAATGCCTCCAGCGAGGAGCAACGCAGCGCCCTGATGCCCATTAACAAGAAGTACCCGCTGGCCGAACTGCTCCGTGTCTGCCGCGCCTACCCTCTGCGCCCGTGGGAGCGTCTGACTTTCGAATACGTGTTGCTGGAAGGGTGCAATGATTCTGACGCCGACGCGCGCCGCGTTGCCGACCTCCTGAGGGGCCTGCGTGCCAAGGTCAACCTGATTCCCTACAATTCCGGCCCCGAGCTTCCCTATCGCTCGCCTCCCTTCGAGCGCGTGCTGGCGTTCCAACAGATCCTCACAGATCATCGCATTCCGGCGTTCATCCGACTTTCGCGAGGCCAGGACATCCGTGCCGCCTGCGGCCAGCTCAGCCTCGAAGGCTTGCGGCAGAGCGCTCTTCCTGCCTCCGCGTCGTAGCTTGCCTTGGGTAATCCACTGGTTTCGGCCCGTAGGCTGGCAGAGACTCCTGTTTGCAGGTCTGCGATCTTGCCGGTGGAGAAGAGACCCCTCACCTGCCCTCGTACCTCGGGCATCCTCTCCCCAAGGGAGAGGCTTGCGGATTAGTATTTGTTGGGCTGCCCCGCTTGCCCGGTCGAATTCCCACGACGGCCATCTGCCGTCCGGTGCGCTCGCCTTCCTTGCGATGCGAGAAGAAGAGATCCGTGCGGCAGGCCGTGCAGTAGTCGGCGATCAAAGCATTTGAAAGCTTGACTCCGGCGCGCGCGAGCTGATCGAGCGCGACCGCGACCAGATCGAGGTGCGCTGCGGGACCCTGCTGGGGAGCGTGCCCGGGCGGGTAAGCACCCAGGAAGGGAATCGAACGGCGTTGCGTGGCCGCCTCGGGACGGTGGGGTGGCGTCCGGAAGAACTGATCGGCGCGCACGAATTGTCCATGGAAGGCTTCGACAACTTCTTCTCCCACTTCGTAGCAGCAGGCGCGGATCGACGGCCCCAGCGCCGCCATCAGTTGCCCCGGATGGGACCCGAAAACCCGGTGCATATCTCCCACGGCTTTCTCGATCACGCGCGCCAATGCGCCGCGCCACCCTGCATGGACCGCCGCCACGACCCGCCTGTGGGCATCCACCAGCAGCACCGGCAGGCAATCGGCGATTCGGACCGTCAACAAGATACCCGCCTCTGCCGTCAATAGCCCGTCTCCCGCGGGCGGGCTGGTTGGGGCTTGCTCAGTGAGCGCAACGCCGGACGGTTGGTAACAGAGCTGGCCCGCCCCGTCACGAGCCAGCATATAGGCATGCGAGGAATGGATTTGCCGCAGCGACGCGAGCACAAAATCTGCTGCGTCAAGTTGTCTGAGAGAGCGCCGGCGGTTCAGCTCCACGAGCTCGCGCCGGTCCCATCCGCTAGACCCCAGGTTGAGGCCTGCGCAAGGGGAGTGACTTCGACCGCCCTGGCGCGTGCTGAACGCGTGGACGAGCCACGGCACCTTGCTGAGGCGCAGGGCCTCGATCCACGCCAAGCCGCCGCGGAAAACGATTTTGAACGGTTGACCGCCCAAACCCGGAATATAACATAGCCGCTGCTTTCCCCCGTATTGCAATCCGGCTGACAATTTGGTATTGTCAAGAACAGTTAATAAAGATTGACCCTGCCGGATCGGGCTGGCGCACAGGTTAGCTAGGGGTTTGGCTCATATGATTGCAGATCACGCCAAGCAGTTGACTTCTGGCTTGATGGGTGACCTCCGGCAGGGCCCGCAGACTTACAAATATCACATACTCTCGCAGGCCGAAGGGTACCACTGGGTCCTCGATCACGAGGTGCCTTTGCGCACCTCATTCGGAAGTGGGGGCTCAGGTTCGGCGCTGCTGCATCCGCGACCACTGAGGGCGCGCCCTAGTAGGTTTGCAGCCTGACGATGATCGTCGGAACCGGAGTGGATATCGCGGAAACCTCTCGCATCGAGCAAAGTCTCGAACGACATGGCGAGCGGTTTACGAAGCGGATTTTCACCCCGGCGGAAATCGCCTACTGCGAAAAGTTCAAGAACCGTGGCGAGCGCTATGCCGCGCGCTTCGCGGCAAAGGAAGCAGCTTTCAAGGCTCTGGGAACCGGCTGGCGGGCGGGCATTCGCTGGCTCGACGTCGAAGTCACTCACCAACCGAGCGGTAAACCAGAGCTGATCTTGACAGGCCGGGCGCAAGAAGTAGCTCGCGAACTGCAGGTCACCCGCATGGCAGTTTCGATTTCGCACTCCGACCGTTACGTGGTGGCCCAGGTGATCTTGGAAAGCGATGACTGAATTCAGCTCCCGCAGCCATAGGCTTGTTCTCCTGGTTCTGGCAGTGGTGTGCATGCCGGAGGCCGCCCTCCCGCAGGCTGCGCCCCCTCCGCCGGCCTCGTCCCCGATCATACTAGACCGCAAGACGGCCAGCCAATTGATACAGGATCAAGCTGCGCCGGAGTATCCGATACTTGCCAGGATCAACTACATCCAAGGACGCGTTGACGTGCAGATCGTGGTCGGGCGCGATGGGAAAGTCGCATGGGCTCACGTCCTGTACGGCAATCCCATCCTGGCGGCGTCGGCCCTGAAGACGATTCGCAGTTGGATCTATCACCCGCTGCTGACACCCTCTGGGCCCTCAGCGTTCCTCACCAGCGTGGAACTGAACTTCGCCTTGCGCATGCACGCAATGGATCTGACGGCATCCCGGGCAGAAAGCGACCTTAGCCGTCAGATCAAACCGCCCGAAGTCATCGGGCGGCCCGCGAACCCCCCTCCGACCAGTGTGGTGCATCTGCGGCTGCTGCTGAATGACCAGGGCCAAGTGATCGATTCCGAGTCGCCGCCCGTGACCGCAAGTGACCTGGAAGCAGCCCGAAAGACCCTCCAGGGCTGGACCTTCCGCCCCGCGCATTGGGGTACTCTCCCCATTCCGTGGTACCTCGGCGTCGATATCCCCATCAGCGAGCCCTCCGGAGGCCGGCCCGCCGCCGATCCGGGCCTTCGCTGAATTTCGCCCGCCCCTCCAACCTGAGCCCGCTACCGTGTTCCCCCGCGGCCCTTCGAGGTGGGCCAAGTTGCCATCAATCGACGCCACCGTGCGGTTGAAACGCTCCAGGCTGTCTACGGAATGTTCCGGCGCGCGCTGCCCTTCGACGGGACAAAACTGTTTCAGCCCAAATCATATCCTGTCCAGGAGGTGGCCCGTGCCCAACTCGCTTCCTGAACCCCACGAAGAAAGAAATTTCCCACACCTGCCTGCGGCAAGCAGGCCCTTCAAGAAAGAAAAAACTCCTGAAATCTAAGAGAGAATCTACCTTGCACACTCCGCTGCGGCCCCAGAACTCCTTCGCAGGCCACGAGAAATCAGGTAGGCCGCCGCGCCGACCAGCGCTCCGGCAACGGCGTCCGCAGCGTAATGGTACCGGCCGTAGACCGTCGCCACCGCGATGCTCCCGGCGAGAAGGAGAAACAAAACACCGAGCCGTGGTGAGTGCCTGCGAACGGCCAGCGCCACGGCGGTGACCGCCGCCACGTGCCCGCTGGGGAAAATACAGGCTTGGACGCTGTAGTGGTCGAGAAGCCAGAAATTCCACCTGCGCAGCAGCGGGTCGATGTGCGGTCCGGGCACGTCGCGGAACAACACGCGCGGCGGCGTCAAAGGAAAGAAAGGATAGACGGCGAAGCAGAAAAGCGTGGCGAGGAGAACCGTCGCCCAGAAGTCATCGAGCGCGCGCCGGCCGGGTGGGGCGGCGGGTTCGTTTAACTTGGCCCGTTGCGGCGTGAGATAAATCGCTGCGACGCCCAGCGGCACGAGCGGGTAGCAGAGCAGATAGGCGAATTCCAGGTAGTGTTGTAGCCAGGGCGCTCCAGCATAAAACACGGCTTGCACGGCGGCGTTCTTCAGCAGCAACCGGTCCCATTGCACGAAAAGGTAATCCAGACGATGGCTGGGGTCGGGCTTGAGCAGCAGGCCTGATTCGCGATAGGCCACCAGGATCAACAGCGCGGGAAGCCAGTCACGGGCGGCGGCGAGCCAGCGAGCCTGTCGTGAGTCGCGGCTGAGCGCCACCATCGTGGCGACGGTCACCGAATTGAGCGCGACGATCACCCAGCGGTCGCGCGGGGCGAGGGCGAACCCGAACGCGGCGAGGGTGATGTAAGCGAAGAAACCGAGCGCGACCTGCTCGGCAAACGAAAGACGCGAGCGCAGGCCGAGTGCAGAGGACCGGAGCGATCTGACCAGCGAGATGGGGACGGTTCCGCTCACAGTGTCTGCTCCCGATCGAGCAAGGCGGCGCAGCGTGGCCATGGCCTGGGCCCACCCTGCTCCGGAGCGCACCTTGAACAGGAGTTATCGCTGCAGCCGACCCCGCCAGCTTCACCTGCGCGTTTTTGTTGCCAAAGGTATACGCTCGCCACCCTAAGGATAATACACGACTTATGGGAAACCATAGGCATAGTGTCCTGGGGATGCACTGTCGCCCTAACCCGCCAAGTGTCGGGGAGGGACGGCAAACCCTGTCTCGCCGGTTCTTTCATCTATTAACATTCCCGTAACATTTCAGATGCTATAATTCTGACGTGCGACAAAGAGTAGTCATCATCGAAGATGAACGCGACATCGTTGAACTGGTGCGTTACAACTTCCGCAAGGAAGGCTTTGAAGTCGAGAGCTTCTCGCGCGGCCGTGACGGTTTGGAGTTCCTGCGGCGCAATCCCGTCGACCTCGTCCTACTGGACATTCTCCTTCCTGACGAAGACGGGTTCGAAATCTGCAAGCGCCTGCGCGCCGACGAGCGGCTGAAGGCGCTGCCCGTCATTTTCCTTACCGCGAAGAGCGAGGAGATGGACCGTGTTCTGGGTCTGGAAATAGGTGCGGACGATTACGTGGTGAAACCTTTCAGCCCGCGCGAGCTCGTGGCGCGCGTCAAAGCCGTATTGCGTCGCCAGGCACGCGTGGCGGAAAAGCGCGAGGTCGTGGAATCGGGCTCGCTTCGGCTGGATACGCGGACGCAGGAAGTGACCGTGCGCGGGCGGCCCGTGGTCCTGAGCGCCCTGGAGTTCAAGCTTCTGTATTTCCTGGCTTCGCACCCGCGGCATGTTTTCGGCCGTGATCGCCTGCTGGATGAAGTCTGGGGCCGTGACCGCTTCGTGACGCCCCGCACGGTAGACGTGCACATTCGCCGCCTGCGTGAGAAAATCGAAGAGTTGCCAAACCGCCCGGAATTCCTGCAGACCGTTCGGGGCAGTGGCTATCGCTTTTCGCCGGAAGTCATGGAAAGCGTGGAGGCGTAGTCGCGCGCCGGGTAGCCGGTGCGCCGTGGACCACGCCGCGGCCCTCTCTGCGCAAGGCTCGGGCGCCACACGCGAAGTCATTGCTCCCTACGAACCGCTGTGATGTAATCCTGGCGCGGCGTCGGCCTCGGGCGGCGCCTGCCCCGATGTTGTGCGGTGGCGCGCCGGGATCGGCTCGCGAGATAAGCGTCGTTTCAGTCCAGCCGCCATGACCTTTCGCAGCCCCATCTTTCGCAAGTTGCTGGCCAGCGCCTTCCTGCTGATCGCTGTCACCCTGGTGGTTCTGGATTTCTATCTCACCCGTTACACCTCACGCCGTGAAGTCCAGACCGTAGAGCAGCGACTGGAGGCGGAAGCGCGAATTCTGCAGACGGAAGTCGCGGAGGTTCCGCTCCCCCGGCTGGAGGATTGGGCGCACCAGGCCTCGCAGCGGGCGGGCGCGCGCGTCACCATCATCAACCCGCAGGGTGGCGTGCTGGCGGATTCGCATCACGATCCCGAAACCATGG
This sequence comes from Terriglobia bacterium, assembly GCA_020073545.1. GTDB lineage: Bacteria > Acidobacteriota > Terriglobia > UBA7540 > UBA7540 > Bog-366. The sequence goes on from JAIQEZ010000016.1 coordinate 31,460, forward strand.
AAAACCACGCGAAGCGTCCGGAAATCCAGGCGGCCTACCGGAGCGGGGTAGGCAGCTCGATCCGCCACAGCCACACCATCAACCGCGATCTTTGTTACCTGGCCCTGGGCCTGAATTACCAGGGAGAACCGGGCTACATACTGCGCCTGGCCTTACCGCTCGAGGACGTGGATTCCTCCATCGCCGCGGTGCGCTGGCGCATCCTGTGGGCATCGCTGGCGGCGGCACTCGTGGCGCTGGTGATCGCCTATTTCTTCTCGCAATCGTTCACGCAGCGCATTGCCCGGCTGCGCGCCTTTGCCGAAGGCCTGGTGCGCGAGCACTTCTCCCAACCGCCGTTGCCCGCTGCCGACGACGAGCTGGGCGCGCTGGGGCGCTCGCTGAATTCCACCGCCTTGCAGCTTCGCGACCTGGTGGACCGGCTGAGTGTGGAGTCGGCGCAGCGCGAGGCCATTCTGGCCAGCATGGTCGAGGGTGTGCTGGCCGTGGATAACAGCCTGCGGATCACCTTCGCCAACGAATCGTTCGCGCGCGCGGTCGGCGCGCCCAATCCCATCCCGGCCAAGCAGCCACTCGTCGAGCTGGTGCGCGCCCCGGAGTTGCGTGAGATCCTGACGCGCGTACTGGGCGGCGGCGAGTTTGTGAAGCGGCGATTGCAGCTTCCCGCCGCCGAGCGTATCTTCGAGGTGCAGGCGGCCCCGCTGACCTCGGGTGCAGCGCGGGGCGCCATCGCCATCCTGCACGACATCACGGATCTGGAGCGCCTGGAGCGCATCCGCAAGGATTTTGTCGCCAACGTCTCACACGAACTGCGCACGCCGCTCACCGCCATCCGTGGCTACGCCGAAACGCTTCTGGAAGGGGCGCTGGAAGACGACGAAAACAATCGCCGCTTTCTCGAGATCATCAAGGCGCATGCCATCCGGCTGAACAACATCGCCTCGGACCTGCTCACGCTTTCCGAGCTCGAGTCCGGCAAGGTGCGGCCCGGCCCCGAGCCTGTCTCCGTGCGCGCGGCCCTGGAGTCAGCCTTGCGGACCGTGGAGGCCGAAGCGCGCGTGCGCACCGTTACTTTGATCTGCGGGCGTGTAGAGGATGCCCAGGTGCTCGGTGACCGCGTCCAGATCGAGCAGGCGCTGGTAAATCTCCTGGATAACGCCGTCAAGTTCAACCGGCCTGCCGGTGAGGTTCTGGTGGAGGTTACGCGCCCCGCCAGCGGCAAGATCCGCATCTCCATCACCGACACCGGCATCGGTATCCCCCACGACGACCTGCCGCGCATCTTCGAGCGTTTCTATCGCGTCGACAAGGCTCGCTCGCGCGAAGTGGGCGGGACGGGCCTGGGTCTCTCCATCGTCAAACACATCGTCGAGCGCCTGGACGGCACGGTCACCGTCGAAAGCCAGTTGGGCAAAGGCTCGACCTTCACGCTGCTGCTTCCCGTCGCCTCCTGACGTTTCCTCTGCTTTCGCGCTTGGCTTTGAGCCCGTGGGGCCGATCCTTCCGGGACCGCGAGGTGAGCGCCGGCTATTACGGGGGAATGTTGTAAAGGAAGAGGAACTGCAAGACGAGGTGATTGCCCGTGAACTCTTGGGGCAGTGGTGGAAAGGGAATGGAGGCGCGGATGCCTGCGACGGCGGCGCGGTCGAGCGGATCAGACCCCGAGGAAGCCACCAGTCGCAGTTGCGGCACGGCGCCATCCTTGACGATTTCGAAGATCACTCCCACGCGCCCTTTTTCCCCCAGACGCGCGGATTCCGGGATCACCGCATACCAGTTGCGGCGCACGGCATACACGACGCGTGCGAGGTAAGGGCCAAAGTCCACCCCGCGGGTGTCAGACAAGATGATGGGCGCTTCGGTGGAGAAGTTCGGCCGCAGATTGTTGAACTGCAGGTCGGAATTGCCCCCGCTTCCGGCCCCTGCTCCGGGGTGATATCCGCCCCGCGCGGCGGCTTGCAGTGACTGCTGGATGGCTTGGCCCGGCGTCATCGAAGGCATGCGAACTCTGCCTCCGCTTTCAGGCTTGACGTCTTCCAAGCGCAAGCCCGTGTCACTCTTGGGTTGCGGCGGAGGGCTCGGGAAGGGGGCCGGCCCACCCGGCGACGGCGTAGGCGCGGCCGCGGGCGGCGGAGGGGGCAGGCCGCCGCGCGCTATCTCCGGTAGTGTCGTGTTGCCGCGCGAGTAGGGCGCGTGCAGGCCGTTCGGATCGACTTCGGGCGACCGTCCCTGGGCACGGCGGTTCTTGTCGGAGAGGTGGCGCGCTTCCGGAGGTGGCTCGCGCAACGCCCTCAACAGATCCGGCGGGAGCCACAAAGTAGTTAACTGCCGGTCCGGGCGCTCGCCCACCGGAATGCCCATCATGAGCTTGCCGCGACGAAAGAGGTCGGGTGCGAAGATGATGAGGAGAACTAGGAGTGCGTGCAAAATCACCGAGGTCAGGAACATCGCGCGCCGGCGCCAACGTGCGAGTTCCGGGTCGAGTTCCACAAACAGGCTGATTTCGGATCCCACACTCATTGGATGATTCCGAGCCCTGCACTTCCTCTTGCCGCAGGATGTTTGTCAGGTCCTATGACTCACCACTTTGCCCGACCGAGCGACCTATCGGGACGTTAAGCAAGGCTGCATGTTCTTCGATGCGATTCATGACTTGCTCGGCCAATGCCAAAGCTTGTTTTCCTTCGCGGCCGCCGACCAAGGGCGGACGGCGTGTTCGAACCGACTCCACGAAGGCTTCCAGCTCTGCGCGCAGAGGCTCCTGCGGCGTGGTTGCCAGTTTCTGGAAGGCGATGCGGGGGCTGGGCCCGCTGCGGTCCACCCGGATCAGGGTGGCGTCGCGCCGCGTAAAATCAATCGAAAAATACTCGTTGGGCTGGAAGTAGCGGAACTTCCGGACCTTCTCCGTGCTCACCCGGCTGGCGGTAAGGTTGGCCACGGCCCCGTTCTCGAATTCCACGCGCGCGTTGGCGATGTCCACCTTGTCGGAGAGCACGGGCAAGCCCACGGCGCGCACGTCGCGCCAGGGCGCATCCACCATCCACAGCACAAGATCGAGGTCGTGAATCATCAGGTCAAAAACCACATCCACATCGAGGCTGCGAGAGCTGAAGACGCCCAGGCGATGAATCTCAAAGAACATCGGGTGCGTGCTCACGGCCTTGGCCGCCACCACGCCGGGATTGAAGCGCTCCAGGTGACCGACCTGCAAGATGCGCCCTGCGCGTTCCGCCAGTCGAATGAGCTCGTTCGCCTCCTCCACGCTGCGCGTGAGAGGTTTTTCCAGCAGCGCGTCCACCCCGCGCGCGAAAGCCTGGCGCGCGATGGCAGCGTGATCGGTCGTTGGGATCACCACACTCACCGCGCGCACGGCGGAGAGCGCCTCGTCCAGGCTCGGGAAGGCGCGAACGCCGAGTTCTGCGGCCGTTTCCCGGGCGCGCTCCGGACGCAGGTCGTAAACCCCGACCAGTTCCGCCCCGGCGACCTGTTTCAGCTCCCGCGCGTGCTTCTTGCCATGCTCGCCGACACCCAGCACCGCAACCGGAATCCTCTCGCTCAATTCTCTCCTCGAAATTCTTTCCTCAGTCGGACGCGTGTGTGGCGCCGAACTCACGCTCGGCACGTGCTTGCCCGTGCAAATCTGCGCTGCACGGCCAAAGCCTGCCCTGAGCGATGCGAAGGGATGGCCGTGTTACATGCCGACGATGGCGATTCCCGCCTGGTTGGCGTCCTCGATTAGGCTCTGGCGGTCGAAGAGCAGGGTCTTGCCCGCATCGACGGCAAGTACCGTGGCTTTGGACCGGTGCATGACCTGGACGGTTTTCCTTCCCACGACCGGAACGTCGAAGCGCATGTCCTGGTGAGGCTTGCTGACTTTGACGACCACGAGCCGGCGGCCGTTGCCCAGGGCGGAGGCGCGCTCGATGGTGGCGTCGGTGCCTTCCATGGCCTCGACAGCCACGCAGGCGCGGTCCGCCACCACGATCGTCTGACCGATGTCGAGTGCCGCAAGCCTCTTGGCGATTTCGCGCCCGTAAGCGATGTCCGCCCGCTCCTCAGCATCGGGGGCGCGCTGGGTGAGCGGGCCGGGCTCCGGCAGCAGTGGCTTCAGGAAGAGCGTCGAATCGACCACATGGATGCCGCGTTTCTCGACCATGCGCACGAACGCACCGATCAGCGCATTGGTGTTCTTCCGGTGGAGCCCTCGCAGCGTGCGGCTCACCAGTCCGTCGGGTTTGATGGAGCTGAACAATTGCGCGTGCTTCACCTGTCCGGCCAGCACCACCTTGCTGACCTTTTCGGCGCTCAGCAGGTCGAGACACTTGGCAAATTCACCCAGGCTCAGCCAATGGATGTCCCGCGCCTTCTCCGCCAACTCGGGCGCGGCTTCTTCCTTGATGGCCACGATCAAGGGCTCCAGGCCCTGGTCCCGGGCCGCGTCCAGCACCAGGAAAGGAAAATTCCCGTTGCCCGCAATGATGGCGTAACGATCGGGAGATCGAGTGATCGGGAGATCAGGTGATCGCCTCATCGGATGGTCGGGAGATCCTGTGAATGGATGATCTGTTGATCTGCCGTTTTCGTCCCTGTTTGCCAGATCACCCGATCATCGAATCACCGGATAGCTTCACTTGGCCACGCCCCGCGGGGAAGTGCGGATGAACTCCACGAGCACGTCGACGTGAGAAGACTTGAATCCACGGGCTTCGATCGCTTCCAGCGCTTGCGTGGTATTCAACTTCGAGCGCGAGAGCAGCTTGAGGGCGGCCTGCAATTCGCTGATTTCCTCCTTGCTGATGCCGCGGCGTTCCAGCCCGATCGTGTTGGCGCCGTACATGTCCACCGGCCGCGGCGCCGACATCTTCGAGTATGGCAGGATATCCTTGTTGACAACCGAGTAGGCTCCTAGGAACGCATATTTGCCGACCCGGCAGTACTGGTGTATTCCGCAGAAGGGCTCTACGATGGCGAAATCCTGCACCTCCACGTGCCCAGCCAGTGATGCGGCGTTCCCCATGACGACGTGATTGCCGATCACGCAGTCGTGGGCGATATGGACGTAAGCCATCAGCAGGTTTTGGTCGCCGATGCGGGTCACTCCACTCTCGCCCGTCCCGCGATGGATGGTGATGAACTCGCGGAGGGTGTTGCCATCGCCGATTTCGACGCGCGTGGGTTCGCCGCCATACTTCAAATCCTGCGGGGCGAGCCCGATCGAGGCGTAAGGGAAAATCCGGTTGTCCTTGCCGATGCGGGTGTGACCGTCGATCACGGCATGAGACATCACTTCCGTGCCTTCGCCGAGCTCGACGTTCTTACCAATCAGCGAGTACGGTCCGACCGTCACACTGCTGGCGACTTGAGCGCGGGGATGAATAATCGCGGTGGGGTGAGCTTTCATTGACCTGATTGACCGGGCCGATCGGCAATCGCGAACATGACCACGGCTTCCGCCGCGAGTTTGCCATCCACCAAGGCGCGCCCGGCCATCTTGCCGAAGGTGCTCCGGCGATTGACCAGCTCCATTTCGATGCGTAACTGGTCCCCTGGCACGACCGGGCGGCGAAACTTAGCGTTCTCGATACCGGTAAAATATATGAGCTTCCTGCTTTTCTCCTCGTCGGGCATTTCCCGGTAGATCATCACGCCGGCTACCTGCGCCATCGCTTCGATGATAAGAACTCCCGGCATGACCGGCGCGCCGGGAAAGTGCCCCTGGAAGAACTGCTCGTTCATAGTGACGTTCTTCAGCCCGACGATGCGCTGGGGCGGCTCCAGCTCCACAATCCGGTCGACCAGCAGGAACGGATAGCGGTGCGGGAGAAACTTCATGATCTCCGTCACGCTGTAAATGACACGGTTCTCCGTGTCGGGGGCTGTCGTGGGGTCCGCCATACGTCACCCTCCCTGTCGCACGTTGCGCGGCTGGACAGCTTGCGATCCGCGTTTCGAAGGCCCACAGCGTGTCGCAGGAAAAGCAGCCGGGGCTGGCAGCCATTATAATCGAAAGCCCCAGCGCTTCCAATCCGCGCAAACTGTGTTGCTGCGGACGGGATCTTTGGTGACACTTCACCCACCGACCCATGTGTATGGACGAATCCCGACTCGTCGGGGGTTACGCCGGCTTTGCGCAGGCATGCCGGAAGCTCCGGTTGTGCTAAACTCGCTGCGCTTCACAAAACCCTGGGGGTATCGCGGTGACAGCTCGCATTCTTGACGGCAATAAAATTCGAGATGAAATCAAATCAGAACTTCTGGAACAGATCGCGGACCTGAAGCGCTCGGGCGTCACACCGGGCCTGGCGGCGGTGCTGGTGGGCGAAAATCCCGCCTCGCAGAGATACGTCCGAAGCAAAGTGAAGACTTGCGAGACGCTGGGGCTGTTCAGCGAGAAAATCGAGCGGCCCAAAGAGATGACCACCGAAGAACTCTTGGGGCTGGCTGACGACCTCAACTGGCGGGATGAGATCGACGGCATCCTGATTCAACTCCCCCTGCCGCCACAGATTGATACCAAGCGCGTGCTAATGGCCGTCGACCCCGCGAAGGACGTGGACGGCCTCCACCCCGTCAACGTCGGCAACCTGGTGGCGGGACGTGCGGGGTTTGTGCCGTGCACGCCGGCGGGAATTCTGGAAATACTCAAACGCTCCAAGGTCGAGATCAAAGGCGCGCGCGCGGTGATAATCGGGCGAAGCGATATCGTGGGGAAGCCGGTGGCCATGCTGCTGCTCCACGAGCACGCCACGGTCACGATCTGCCACTCCCGCACCCGCGACCTGCCTGCGGTGACGCGCGAGGCGGATATCCTGGTGGCGGCCATGGGCAAAGCGGCTTACGTCACCGGTGACTTCATCAAGCCCGGCGCCACCGTGATCGATGTGGGCCAAAACCTCCTGACGTCGGAAGAGGAAGTCCGCAAGGTCTTTCACGATGCCCGTGAGCCTCTCGATGCCCTGAAGAAGAAAGGTTCTGTGCTGGTGGGTGATGTGCAGCCGGAAGACGTGAAAGAAAAAGCGGGTGCTTATACGCCGGTGCCGGGCGGTGTCGGGCCCCTGACCATCATCATGCTCATGTCGAACACCATCGAGGCCGCGCGCCTCCGCCGTGGGTCGCGCGGTGCGGCGCGCTGAATGTCCCAACTCCTGCCCAGTTTCGGCCTTACCGGTGGTGTCGCTTGCGGAAAGAGCACCGTGGCGCGTTTCTTCCAGGACCGGGGCGCAAGGATCATCGACGCCGACCGGATCGGGCATGAGCTGATCGAGCCCGGCCGCGCCGCTTATCAGGAAATCCTTCAGCGCTTCGGGGAAGAGATCCTCGATCCCACCGGCGTCATCGACCGCAAAAAACTCGGCGCCCGGGTGTTTGCGGAGCCGGAACAACTGCGTCAGCTCAACGCCCTTCTCCATCCGCCCATCATCGCGCGCGTGGGGGAACTCGCACGCGAACACCGGGCACGCGACCCGCACGCGGTCGTGATCGTCGATGCCGCGCTGATTTTCGAGTCGGGCATCGGAGGCACGCTGCGGAAAGTGATTGTAGCGTGGTGCCGGCCGGAGCAGCAACTGGAGCGGCTGATGGCCAAGCTGGGTGTCTCACGCCAGGAGGCCGAGCGGCGCATTCGGGCGCAGATGCCCCTCGAGGAAAAGCGGCGCCGTGCCGACTACGTGATCGATTGCTCGGGGAGCAAGGAAGAAACGCGCGCGCAGGTCGAAGCGCTTTTTCCGGAACTCGAAAGGCTCGCCCGGCCGGACTAGCTTTGCAGGAGACTGCGGGCAAATCCCCACGGATGTCATCCCGGGCCGTCATCAAGCTCGGCGGACCTTCGGCCGCGCCGAGTCACTCGTCACTATGGGTGTTTGGGAGGGAGGATTACTGCGACCACCGCTGTGGTCCAGTCGCCGTGGTTATTGGTGTAGGAAGGGCCTCGCATCCAAACCAGCGCCGTCCGCTTGTCTTTCCATTTCGGCACCAGGGGACGCAGGTTATTCACGGTAGAGTTTGCGGTAACGGGCTGCCAGCGCCAGTGGGCGCCACGGTCGTTGGTCTCGCCGCGGAAAAGCTCGTAGTGCCGTTGGCCGTCCGCTGCGCTGAGAAGCGGCTTGCCTGTGGTCGGTTCCGCATTGGTGGAGATGAAGACGGTGTTGGGATCCTGCGGGTCGAGCGCCACCAATCCGCTGTAATCGTCCTCAAAGGGATAGAGGCGCGTGCCCGCGTAGGCCATTTCGTGGACGTGCCACCGGCGCCCGTCCCAACGGCCGTAATAATAGCGGAGGTCCAATCCGCCCTGCCTCGGCGGGAGCCCGCGGCCGTCCTTCTGCGTCGAAAAGGCGATGTACGGGCGGTTATGCTTATCTAACGCAATATCCACAGTCCAGGCAACATTATCAGGGTCACCCTGAAATACCCGGGTCAGGTCCCATGCCGCCAGCGCCGTTTCCGTCGAGAGGCTGAGCTTCCCGATCATCCGGCCATCGGAGGCGTGAATCTCCCCGTCCCGCAGAAAGCCGTGGTAGATGCTGTTGTCGTAGTTGCGCGGGTGGTCCTCGGTCGCGATGAAATGGATGGTCCGCTGATGGTCAAAGGCGTATTTCAAATAAGGACTGTAGCCGCCCTTACCGTGCAGCAACCGCCCGCAGCAGGCCCAGGTTTGGCCGTTGTCATCCGAATACATGTAATTAGGGTCGTGGTGGAAGCCGCGGTAGAAGTTGTAGATGCGGCCGCCCGGCAGCCGAAACAGGTTCGAGTAGGTGACGTTGTCGCCGGCAAACTGCTTATCCGTTCCCGGCGTTTCAACAACGCGGGCGTCGCTCCAGGTGAGCGGATCACCGGGCTGCGAAAACCGATAATACACTTTGCGCTCGACAGCATGCTTGCTGTAAACAGCCAAGTACCGCCCGTCGGGGAGCGCCAAGAAAGCCGGGGCATCGTGGTCATCCTGCTCGAAGTGCGGGTGGAGGACGACGTGGCGGGCCTGTCCCGTTTCGAGATCGCAGACCGAGACCTCGACGTTCCCCCAGTCGGGCCGGTCCTGCGTGGCGGCAAAATCGCCGAGCGATCGCACCGACCCCACAATCAACTTGCCCTTGTCCACGATGGCGCGCTCGTCCATGAACCAGGACCAAGCACCATTGTCATTCAACTGGACCAGTGGACCGGCCACGTAGTTGAGCGGCAGTTGCCCGGCGCCGGACAGTTGCGGAAGAATGCCGTTGGCAATGCCGAGCGGAGCGAAGCCTCTGCTTTTGCCCGCTGCAAGCAAAGGGCTTAGATCCTCCGCTGCTCTCAGGATGGCAGGCCCCCAAACGTTCTTCTGCAACTCCCCGGCCGCCACGAGAAGGACCGCGAACATAACAAGAGAAAGCTTGGATCGAAAGTGCCGGCGTGTCATTTTGCTCTCCGCGCTGAGACCCGTGTGCCGGTAAGGCCACAACCGGCCTATCGCGCCCCCACATTCCCCAGGATTTCACATCCAGCCTGTGCAAGGTTGAATTCCGCGTTCACTCCTTCTTCGTCAACCATTCTTCGCCGCGCTTGACGAGTTTATCGAGAGTAGCTTGGACCTGCGCGACGTACTTTGCCTGCTCCTCATCGCTGATATCGCGGGGAACCTCAATGGGTGGAGCGATAAAGATTGCGGTGCGGGCGAAGGGCCTGGGAACCTCCGTCTGGTCCCAACTCTTGGGGAAGACCCAGGAGCGCCGGGGCACGATGTGAAAGCACAGAATGGAGGCGCCGCTCAGTCTGGCAAGCTGAACAACGCCGGGCTTCGCGAGAAACTTCGGGCCGCGGGGTCCGTCGGGAGTGACCGCGGCTTCCAGTCCTTTGCGCAGGGTCCGCACCATTTCCACCAGGACGCGAGAGGCTCGACGGCTGCTGGAGCCCCGCGCCGTTGCGTATCCGTGCCGGTGAATGGTGCGCGAAATATATTCGCCGTCGAAATTCTGGCTTACCATGACGACCATTCCCCGCTTACGCCAGTACCAGATAGCGGAAAAGATCTCGCGATGCCAGAAAGTGACGATAAAGCTTTTTCCGCGCCGCACCGCTGCCTCGTAGTTCCCCTTTCCTACGACTTCCCAGCGCAGGCTGCGGCCGATCAGCAGAACAGCGAGATACCCGATCCAGCCCGCGAAAAAAATCTGCAGGCGCTGCCAGCGCGTGAAGGGGCGCGGATTGGCTGCTAACAGGAGCTGGGTTTCGTTCCCTGAAGCAGCCTCGCTCGGGTCGATCACCGTTCTGCTATTCCCGCCTTGTTCATTCATGTGAGGGAGGCCACCGCCACAGCGGTCAGCATCGCAACGCCGTCGAAGGTCGCCTCAAAGAAGATTGCCATAGGGGAACAGCGACGGCAAGCGTGTTGAGGCGCTCGCTCCGAAAGCTACACCGTCCCACGGTTGACCGTTCGGTGGTCGTCGTAGATTCCCACTCCTACTCGCCGCCGCGCATTGCTGGCGCCCCGGCGGGCGAGCCGCGTGGAATGCTGGAATCTTTCGCTGATTTGGACAGCCCTGGTCGTGAACAGGTTCTGCATAGAATAACTATCACTGTAGGTTGAAATCCTGAGCGGGTTCAACGCGGCGGCGCAGACGACTCGCGACGCGCCGCACGCACTGAGTTCCGCCGGCGCAACGACCTCATCACGATCCACCGCAGGAAATAGGCGGCCGCGGAAACCCAGAGGACGCCGTAGTAAAGAGGAAGACTCAGCCTCCATGCGAAGAGGAGGCTATCCAGGGCAAGGATCCACATCCACCCCTCGCCTAAGAAACCCTGAAGCCACCTTGGCTGGGTACCACCTGCAGGCATGTGGGGCCGCAGCGCGGGCCAAAGGCGCGGCACAGCGGCGAGGTACTCTCGATACGCCTCGCCCTGCGCTTCTCGCAAGACGGTTTCCTCCCGCTCAATCAGGCGGCGCAGGAAAAGCAGCTGCCCGATGACCAGCACGAACCAACCGGTTCGACAGGTGAACAGTCCCACGCCGGCAGCCAGGAGAAGATTGCCGAAGTAGAGGGGATTGCGGACGTACCGAAAGGGCCCGTCTGCGACCAGCTTTTCGGTCCGCAGCGCAGAATCGTGGACGACCTCGGCCCGCAGGTAAGCGCTTCCCCAGGTGCGCATCCAGGCGGCGGCGATGACCAAGCTGGCCGAGAGTGCAAATAGAATCTGAATTCTCTGGCGAGCGGCCAGGGAATTCATGTCGAAGCCGCGGCCCGCCAGCAGCTTCGCCAGTGCCACAGCCGCGTTCACGTGGTCAAAAGCGTAGCAACTGAAAGCCAACCCAAAGATCAGACTGATGAACCAGAAGCGGTAACGGAATTCAAAATCGGTCGCGCGCATGGAAAGCTCCTGAGTTCAGCGGGGACAAGGGTAGCGCCTGCCGAAGCTGCAGGTCCGCCGATCTTAATGGCGGGCGGGCTCTTCAAGTCTGCTGCTTTTTCTCTGGCACCACACGAAGAGCCGCGGAGTTCAAGAACAACTCCGCATCCGGCTTCGGCTGGAGGGTCTTGGCGACGATTTCCGCGAGGTCAACTATCTCCACGTCATCGCGCTGGATGTGGTTCGCAGCGTCGCGAAGCATGATGGGACAGTACGGGCAAGCCACAACCACGGTGGATGTCTTTGTTTCGACGAGCTCAGCGAAGCGAAGTTCGTTCACTCGCGCCTGGCCCTGACCCCGCTGGTCGTCAGCCACAAAAAGCTGTGCGCCGCCGGCTCCGCAGCATTGGGTGTTTTGGCCATGATGCGCGGCTTCCGTTACCGAGATCCCGCAGGAGCGAAGGATTTTCCGGGGCGCCGCGGTGATGGCGCGGCCCCTCGCGAGGTAACAAGGGTCATGGTAGGTTGCCCTCACAACCGAGGGTTTGATGGGCAGCCGCGGCAGCAGTTCTGCAATGAGTTCCGTGTGGTGCATGACCCCCACATGGAGTTTTGCGTAAGAGGCGATTTGCCGGTAGTCCTTATCCAACATCGTCGTGCAGTGCGGACAACACGAAACAAGCTTTTTCACCCGCGCGGTCTCGAAGGTCTCGATGAGTTTTTCAGATAGTTCCAGGAAAAGGTATTCGTTGCCCGCTCGTCGCGCCGGTTCGCCGCAGCAGGTTTCACGCGGAAGTACGCCCCAGGAGACGCCGGCGAAATCCAGAATCTGTTTCATAGCCTGAGCGACCGCCTGGCCGTGCTGATCGAAACTTAATCCGCAGCCAAGCCAGAAGAGCCATTCCTGGGTGCCGTCAAAAGTCGGAAATTGCCTCGACTCGATGAGTTTTTGTCGTGTGTCGTGAGCTATGCCCCAGGGATTGTGCGGCGCCCGTTCCATCGTCGTGAAGAGTTGGTTCACCTTGTCGTTGGTGATGCGGCCCTCGCTGACAAGTCCGCGCCGGAGGTCGAGAATCTTTCTTCCCACATGCTCGACGCCCACCGGGCACACATATTCGCAGGCACCACAGGAAAAACATTGGAAGAGATCCTCTTCCGAAATGAAGGCCTTGCCCTGTTCTTTCTCCGCGGCAGTTCTGGTGACGATATCTCCGCCGGAGAGCAGGCCCTTTCGCATGTCCAGGATGATTTCCTTGGGACTCAGCGATCCTCCCGCAAGGTTGGCCGGACAGAACTGGGTGCAGCGGCCACACTCAACGCAAGCATCGACATCGAGGACGTCCTTGCGGCCCAAGTCCTTGAAGTGAATCATTCCCAGGTCGTCGCCTTCTACCCGCAGCGCGCGCATGGGGCTGGTGGTCTCTGAGCGGAGGAATATCGTGACCGGGGCAAGCACCAAGTGCAGGTGCTTCGATATCGGGATGACCACGAGCAGCAACAAGAACGCCGAGGTGTGCATCCACCAGTTGACCTTCCAGGCCACGCTTCCGATCGGCAGCACTCTCCAGCCCAAAAGATACGTGGCCATGAGCGCCGAGATTAAGAAGGCGACAATCCCCGATGTTGCGGAGAGTTTTCCGAGGAGCTTCGGCCGTAATACAAACCGCCGGAAGGACAGTCCAATCATGGCCACCAGCACGGCCAAAGCCCATGTGGCGACAAACGTGCCGTACCAGGTTCGCGCTTCTGTGGCTTTTTCAAGACCGCGCAAGCCCCATTGGAGGTGTTCTGCGCTTGCCCAGGCGAAGGCGAAAAATCCCCACAAGACTGCGGCGTGGAGAATGCCCACGACAGGCCGGTCGCGCACCACTCGGTACTGCAGGATGACTTCCACAAAAACCCGCCACAGCCGTTTGGGAATGTGGTCGTGAGGAAGGTCCCCATGCTTGGGAAACACCGAAAAAAGACGCCGATTAACCGTTCTGAAGAATAGCCATATGCTTCCTACCGAGAGCGCGATAAATATCGCCCGCGCCAAGCCGCCGAGAAGAAAGGCCGCGCATACCACGAGTGCTAGGAGTGCAATCATCCAGGTGTCTTCCTTGATTCGTTTCAAGTCCATCCCTTTCCACATAATGCCAACTGAAGTATCAGCGCATCGGTTTCGAGTATTTCGCGCTCGATCTCCGGCATGAACTGAGTTCCTTCGAAAAAACTGGAAGGATGCGGTCCGCGCTTTGCGGCCCGGCCAAGCGGACGAAAATTCCGGGTGTGCGGCTCTGGAGAGAAACTCCGGTCTGATATTCGGGCGACCAGCGCGTCAGGCGGCCTACTGTGCAAGGCTCGCCATCTGCTGCTTGACGGCCTGGGACACCGCAGCGTTGGAGGCGAATTCTTTCTCCATCCGCTCGTAGATCTGGCGCGCCTGCGCGGGTTGCGAAGCGCGATAAGCATCCGCCAGGGCCAGTAACGCGCTCGCCTTCGGCACGGACAGCGTGGGATGGTCCACCAGTTCCTGGTAAAGCTTGGCGGCGTCCTGCACCTTCCCGGTCTTCCCCAGCTCACCGGCCAGGGCGAACTTGGCGAGCGAGGCAATCTCCTGGTCGCGGCCTTGGCTGGCTTGCTGCAACGTCTGGATGGCCGCAGCGTGATCGTCCAGAAACGCCTGGCACACTCCCGCCTGGTAGCGCGCAATCTCGACCGCCTTCGGTCGCGGAATCATCTTGTATTTGTCGACAATGGCCTGAAACTGCTCGAGCGCTTTCTGGTATTTGTCCTGCGCGGTCGGGAAAAAGGGCCCGCCAAGTTCCATCGCGCCGGGCGTAGGCTGGCCCACGTAGGTGCGGAACGTTTGCAGCGCCGCACCCAGATCGGCGTTGGCTTGGCCTTCCTGCCGGTCCGTGTAAAACTTCAAGCCGACGGCCAAGCCGACCACGACCACCACGATGATCGTGACATTGAGGATTTCCTTGTAGTGCAGTTTGAAATAGTCTTCGAATTGCTCGAGGGTATCGCGAAATTCGTCTTGCTTCAGTTGATGGCGGGTCAGCCGGTCCACAGTTTTCGCTCCTTCCGGATGCTTATCCTTGCCATCTTAGCAACCTGCCCGAGGGGCGTCAATTGGCGAGCGTGGCGCGCGAGTGGCACCGAGGTTGACCTGAGGAGATTCGAAGCGTAGGCTTGAGCCACCTCCGACGACGGTCATAACCTCTTGGAGAAGGCTATGGCTTCAAAATCGCACCCCGCTCTGGCGCTGCCCACTGTGGCCGTTGGCTTTCGGCCGGAGTTCCTGGATTTCCGGCGGGGCATTCGCGTCGGTAATCTTGAAGACAACGAGCGCATCACGCGCCTCCTGAAGCTGGCGCTGGAAGCGCGCTACCAGCAAGGGTTCGTCACGGAGCGCTGGGGCCGTGGCGTCTTCTGGCAATGGATTGCCTTCCTGCCGCGCGCCAACCGCGAGGCCAAGCCGCTTTCCTCGCACCTGAGCTTCGGCTGCGCGAAGTTCTTCATCTCCGTAGAGACCGACGAGAAACTCTTCAAGTGCGGATTGCAGATCGAGCGCGGCTACGTCAAGGCGCCGCGCTCATTCCGTGAGTGCCAACTGCGTTCGGATTGGGACTGGCATCGGCTGCTCAAGGGCCTGCGGCCCGGGAGCCCCGTGGAGCGCGAACTGCGCCGGCTGATCTTACGCGAGGGCTTTGGCCTCCACGCCGGCAGTTGGGAAACGGAAATCGCCCAATTCTCGAAGGAGAATTTCCCGGGCGTCGCGAAGCTGCGCCGGCTGTTGGCGGCTGCTCCCCAGAACCACTGGGCGGGGTTCCAGCTTTTCTACCCCATGAGCGAAGCAGAAGTCCGCAGCGCGACGGGCCTGGACTTGGTGGAGTCGATGCTCGCCGTGTTCCACGAGGTCACGCCGCTCATGAACCTGACCATGCAGAGCGAATTGCAGGCAACTGGCGACGCGCGTTGACCACGGGTTCCTCAAGCAGTAAGACGTTACAGCGTGGAAGGTGTTCGCCCTGGCAATTCCCTCGGATGCTGTTGCTACCTTCCGAATCGGTGCTGAGTGTGTCAGCTGCATTTCGTGGTGGTGATCAGGGTGAGATAGTTGCGGCTGAGTTCTCCCAGCCCGCGCTTCGACCCGCCGGCAACTTAGATTTCCTGGCCAATGCGTTGGTGCGCGCTACCTGCCAACATGGCGTACTCAGGTGGTTATTTTTGCTTAATCTGCTATCATTTCGTACTTCATTTTGGCCGCAGAGGCCTAGCACGGCCGTTGGCCGCAACCAAAACGGAGTTCTCCGTGACCTCCGTGCCTCTCAAGCCTCAACGCCGAGGGCACGGAGCATCTCAGCGACCTCCATGTTGAGGCTCTGCTGGCCACGGAGGAAACGGAGGGAGTACTCACAGAAGGAGGAATCTTCGCGCACAGCGAGGAAACTCAGCCTTTGTAGTACAGAAAAGAGCGCCTCGCGGGTGTTACAGGTGGCTCTCATAGGAAGCGGGTGGTTGCCGGTAAGCATCGCGGCGATCGAACGGTCAGACTCAACAGCGTCGTAAGGCCCCTTCCGCGCCTGCCGGCCCCTGGGAAGAGGTCACAGGGGCTTCGGTCATGGCCCAAGAGAGGATGGGCGAAGTTTCCGGACGACGACTTAGCGCGTCCTCTCCGAGGCGCTCGCAAACGGGGACTTCGGTTTCAAAGGAGAGTCATCATGGAAAAGCGGCAGTCAGGCACCAGCAGTCTGCTCCTGAACAAAGACGACCTGATGGTGATTGCGGGAGCGGGGGGATTCGTTGCGGGAGCTCTGGCGCGGTATTTCCACGAGCGGGGGTTTACGCGGATCCGCGCCATCGACAAGAAGCCCCTGCCCGAGTGGTATCAACACGTGCCCGGGGTGGAGAGCTTGTGCCTGGATTTGAGTGAGAAGGAAAACTGCGTGCGCGCCTGCGAAGGCGCTGTGGAAGTTTACAACCTTGCCGCCGACATGGGGGGCATGGGTTTCATCGAGCGGTTCCGCATTGAGTGCTTACGGAGCGTGTTGATCAACACCCACATGATTGAGGCTGCCTGCCGCGCCGGAGCCCAGCGCTATTTCTTCTCCTCCTCGGCCTGCGCTTACAACACGGAACTGCAGAAGGATCCGAACGTCCGCGCTCTGAAAGAATCGGACGCCTACCCGGCCATGGCCGAACGCGGTTACGGATGGGAGAAGCTCTTCTCCGAAATGGTCTGCCAGGAATACTGGGCGGAGCGCGGAATGAAGACCTTTATCGCCCGCTTCCATAACGTCTACGGACCTCACGGCACGTGGGACGGCGGCCGCGAGAAAGCGCCAGCGGCGATTTGCCGCAAGGTGATTGAGGCCAAGGACAGAGGGAAGAAAGAAATCACGATCTGGGGCGATGGTACCGCCACCCGCAGCTTCATGTACATCGACGACTGCCTTAAGGGTATCGACATGATCGCGCACTGCGAGGACTTGATCGCCACGCCGATCAACCTGGGTACGAGCGAGCTGGTCACCGTTAACCAATTGGTGGACATCGTGGAGGATATCGCCGGAACCAAACTTCATCGGAATTACGATGTGACCGCGCCGCGCGGCGTGGCGGGCCGCAACAGCGATAACACCATGATCCAGCGCATCCTTCACTGGGGGCCGCACACTCCGCTGCGGGAAGGAATGGCCAAGACTTTTGCCTGGATCGAGCAGCAGTACGCTGACAGGAAGGCCGGCAAGCGGACGGTCATCTAGTGTCGTGTAACAGGAGTTCGTTCATGAAGTCAGCCCGTGTAGCGGGCGGAAGAACCTAGCCCACGGTCCCGCAGGGCGGGATGGGTGTGCGAGCTCCCCCTCACCCCCATCCCCTCTCCCGGTCGCCGCGGCGACAGAGCGGTGTCCCGCGGACGCGGGATTCCGCCCCTGTCGGGGCTGCGGATCTCCTTGCCAAAGCGCGGGCGTTCAACAACAAACTTCTGTTACATGGACACGCCTTTCCTCTCGGCAGCCTTTCAAGTCGTAATAGGCGGCGTGCTGGTTTTTCTGACGGGAATTCTGATCGGGAGCTCGTGAAGCGGCCTGCGCCTCCACGAGCAACATCTAAGGGAGAAGCTTCTCATGCGCCTCGTATTGGGTTCGGATCATGCCGGGTTTGAACTGAAACAAAGCCTGGCTAAATACCTTCGCGAACTGGGCCATGAGGTCTTGGACGTCGGCACCCACAACACCGAATCCGTGGATTACCCCGACTACGCGGAGGCGGTGGCAGAAGCGTTGCGCGACGGCCGGGCGGAGCGCGGCGTGCTGATTTGCGGCAGCGGCGTCGGCGCTTCCGTGGCGGCGAACAAGATTCCCGGCATCCGCGCCGGCCTCTGCCACGACGCCTATTCCGCCCACCAGGGAGTCGAGCACGACGACATGAACGTGCTGGTGCTGGGCGCGCGGGTCATTGGGCCGGGACTGGCGAAGGAACTCTTGCGCGGATTTCTGCACGCCAGCTTTTCCGGCGAGGAACGTCACGTCCGTCGCCTCGGAAAAGTCAAGGCAATCGAGGCGCGCTACCTGCACTCGGAGCGGTGAATGCGCCGCGCCCCCAGGAGGAGCTATGACTTGGTCACTCGAAGGTCCCGACCAGCAAGAGATCTGGCGGATTCTCCGCACCCTCAACCAGGCCTGGGTGAACGGCCAACCGGAGCAGATCGCCAACTTCCTGCACCCGGACGCGGTGTTTGTGGGCCCGGACCTCCAGAAGAGGATGCAGGGCCGGGAGGCCTGCGTGGCGAGCTACAAGGAATTCTGCCGCCAAGCCACAATCCACAACTTCAGCGAATCCGAGCCCGCCATCGATGTGTGCGGCAACACGGCCGTGGCGATTTATCGTTTCGAGATAGATTATGAAATGAATCAACAGACCTTCCAGGAGACGGGGCGAGACCTGTTTGTCTTCACGCGCGAGGCAGGCGAATGGAGAGCCGTCTGGCGGACGATCCTGGGCCTGGCCTGAAAGGGTGATGCGAGTGGCGTGCCCACGCGCGGCTCCGTGTGGCATCGACTCCCTCCGATTGGCCGCCGCATTCCGAGGCGCTTCGCGCCAACAGCACGATCCGAGCAAGCTTTCAACAAATACCGAGAACCCAGTCCCCGGAAAATCCCGGTGCACGACGGGATCCTTTCCGGCGTCGCGGCCGGTGGCTTTTCGGGTACAATCCCCGCATGCTGGTGCGTTTTTGCATCTACGGGCTTCTCGGTTGGTGCTTCGAGGTCGTCTGGAGTGCGGTCACGGAAAAGGCCTGGGGCAAGCAGCACGACTGGCGCCTGGTGGGCCATACCTATCTCTGGATGTTCCCGATCTACGGCCTGCTCGCTCCATTGGGTGAACCCATCCACAACTTTCTGCGGACGTACTTTTGGTTGTGGCGCGGCCTCGCGTATCTTACCGGCATCTGGATAGTGGAATTTGTTTCCGGCTGGACGATCAAGAAACTGACGGGCGCCTGCCCGTGGGACTACTCCAACTTTCCCGGGAATTTTCACGGGATCGTCACGCTCGAGTATGCGCCCGTATGGTTTGTCTTCGGCCTCGCCTTCGAGCGCGTGCACGACGCACTGGTCAAGCTCACGCCTGCCCTCTACCACGTCCTGATCCACTGACTGAGTGACCTACTGACTCAGTGACCTACTGACTCACTGACTCAGTTTGTCATTCCATCTCGAACGCCAGGAACTGCAACCTCCCGTCGCGCTCGATTTGCAGCACGGCGGCGTCACCCGGCTGCAGTCGGAGAATGCCCGACCGCAGTGCCTCCAGGCTGATGATAGGCACGCCGTTCAGGGAGTGAATGACGTCGCCGGTTGTGAGCCCCAACTCGATGCTGGCGGCCCAGGTAGTCCGCGCGGCCACGATCACTCCCGATCCCATGCGTGAATTCGGAATCATCTCCGCAAGGTGCCGGTCGATTTCGACGCCGAGGATGCCCAGTTTTGGCACCAGGCTCTTGCGCGGATCCAGGGCGTCCGCCAGCCTGTCCATCTCATCTTTTTGCTCGACCACGGGGATCTCCAGCGAGGCTTTTTGCGAGCCGCGCAGCACCTCCACTTTCAGCGGCGCGGGATTCACGCGCAGCATGAAATTGGCTTCGAATTGCGGCATGCTGGTCACGGTTCCGCCGTTCAAGGTGAGAATGATGTCCCCAATCTTGAGTCCGGCTCCCTCGGCAGGACCGTCTGGAATGACGTCGGAAACCACTAAGCCTTGATCCCGCGCGAGACCCAGCCCCGCCGCCAGGGTCGGCGTGATATCCTGCACGCTGGCTCCGATTGCTCCGCGGTGCACGTGGCCGTGGTCCCGCAGTTGAGTGTAAACGTAGTGCACGACCAGGCTCGGAATCGCAAACCCGATGCCTTCATTCCCGCCGCCCTGGGTCAGGATGAAGGTATTAACCCCCACCAATCGGCCCTCGATATCGACGAGTGGCCCGCCGCTGTTGCCAGGGTTGATAGGTGCATCGGTCTGGATGTAAACCATCGGGCGCTCGGGATCGGGCTGGCGCGCGACGGAGCTGATCACTCCCATGGTCACGGAGTTTCCCAAACCCTCCGGGCTTCCGAAGGCGAAAACCAATTGGCCTTGCCGCACGTCCGGGTAGCTGCCGAAGGGAAGAAAAGGCAAACCGTTCGCTTCGACCTTGAGCAACGCCAGGCGGTCTGATGGGGCCGCCGGATGGCGGACGGCCGCGATCTCACGCTTCGTACTGACGATGGCGTCGCGGAGCGCCTCCAGCTCATGCTTGATTTGGACGGTATCCGTTGCGTTCGGCTCTGCCGGTGGAGGAGCGGCGTGACCCAGGGTCTCGGCGATGAAACTCCGGAGCCCGGCGATGGCGGCCAAGATTTCGCCGTTTCCGGCGCCCT
>JAIQEZ010000158.1 GCA_020073545.1 Terriglobia bacterium
GGACCGGAGCGCGCCATGCGATCCGGTTCCCCGAGCCGGTCTACACGGCGTTCCCGAGTGTGAACCGCGTGTGGGACACGCAGCTGTTCCGGTATTCGTACCAGGCGAGCCGCGTCGATCTCCTGGCCCTTTGGCCTGGAGGGACACCTCACCGCCGCACCGAAGCGGACGCTCTGCGCCTGCGACAGGCTGTCGCTTGCGCTCCTTCGGCCCTTGTCAGGCCCAGTTGATCTGGCGACTTTGTCTTCCCTGAACTAGTTGACCCTGGAAGAACTCGGCCCTGTTCCCTGCTGGAGACACGATTTGGGGTAGCTGACTACCTCCACTTCGACAGGGGTTAAGCCTGCGTTCACAAAGCCGAGGCGCTTGGCCGCGGCCCAAGACACGTCGATCAGCCGCCCATCAATGCCGGGGCCGCGATCATTGACCCTCAGCACAATGGACTTGAGATTTACAAGGTTCGTGACACGGACGGTGGTGCCCAGCGGGAGTTCTCGGTGGGCAGCAGTTAGTCTATTCATGTCAAAGCTTTCGCCGCTGGCGGTGGCTTTGCCTTGATGCTTACTGCCGTACCAACTCGCCACGCCAACTTTGCCTTTTGGCATCGCCTGGAATATCACTGGCAACGGTCCAGGGGAAGCCGGTAGTCTTGCTTCGGACTTTGGTGACAGGGCAAGTACCCCCGCCAGCACACAGCCCACAACCAGTTTCCTCATGCAACCTCCAGTTAACGTTGTTTCCTCACCCCAGCTTATGCTGAGCTCAGATGATTCTTGTCGTGTTGGGAATGAGGCCAAGAAATGTATAAATCTTACCGAATTCTGCACAATTTGTCAAGAGAAGTAATAGCGCGGTGTAGCCTATTCGGATTTATAGTCCAGCTGGTCGAAATTACACTCTGACAGGCTGCCCATCGCAGATACCCTGGGCGAAGAATCTAGAGTTCATTTCTCCCGCCGTCAGCATTGATGACTTGCCCTGTTGAGGGTGCTCGGTAGGACTGCTTGCCCCTGGGACTTGGTGCGCTGCTACTTCAGAGCGGATGCTAGCGGTGTTGCCTCCGTGCCGGACGGCTGGGGCAGTCCCAGTATGGCGGCGAGCGTGGCCGCCATGTCGATGGGCTGGCAAGCTTTGGCGTAGAACCCTGGCTTGAACGCGCCTCCCCAAAAGACCAGCGGGACCTGAGCATCGTAGTTCCACGGAGTCCCTTGCGACGTGTTCGCTGGCCCCGAAACCGGAACCGAGTACGGCATGAGGACCAGGAAGACGTCGCCACTCCGTTTCTGGTGGAAGCTATTGGCGGCCTTTCGGGCCAGCGGCGAGTTCGGCAGGCTGCGGTCACAAACTGGGTTCGCGCGAACGCGGCGGCTGTTTGGCGCCATGCTGTGCAGGATCGGGGGTCGTCACTGATGGCGGCCTGATCCTGGCGCGTGAGTGGGACGAACGTCTGAGATTCAGCTAGCCCATCAGGCAGCATGACCGGTCCGCGGCGGGGTAGGTTCGAAGCGGCAAATAGACTCCCGAGGCCGCCGGAGGGGATCAGGCAAGCAGCGCTGGTCACTCAAAGGGCCGTACGGGTTCGAGCCTGCTACGACAGGGCCACGGGCACAGGGTCTTGGGCGAAAGCAAACTTGAATGTGCTCATTCCGGCTTACTCTTCTCCGTGACAATAACCTTGCGAGGGTCCGGCCCTGACACGGCACCCTAGAGTCCCACCTGTATGGTAGGCGTCCGTGCCATATAGATAGAACCATCGGCCCATTGTCAAACTCCTCCCACCAGATAAGATAAAAATTCCCTTACTCGGTAATCTGAGCTAGAACCCGTGGCGGTGTACCGGTTGAGGTGCAAAGGGCACCGCGGTTTAGACCCGGGCGAGCAGAAGTTCGTAGAGTTGCTGACGAAAGTGCAGCAGTGAGTTTTGCCGTTCGGACGCCCTGCGGCTCCTCCGAGCGGTAATTGATCAGGGCTTGATCGCAAATTGAATTTCATCGCGGGTCGGGTTGGGCCTCGCGCGTGGAGGTGTCTGGCCTTGGTGAGGACGGCTGGAACCGGACTCTTCTGCGATTTTATCCGCGGGGACCTCTGTATGTTGGCCCGCGCTGCCGAGACTGACGGCGGTCATAAGTTCGTCACCTCTATATCCAAGGAGGATATTCGATGAGCCAAACAACAGCACGAGAGGTCGTTAGGACTCCGCAGGTGGAAACAGCCGGAACGGCTACACCTTTCGCAACAATGCCCATTCAAGATGGTTGGACGAGGAAAGAACAGCGCCAGTGGGCGGAGCACACCGTGCGGGCGGTGAACCAAGCCTTCCCCCCCGTCAAGTTTGCCAACTGGACCCAGTGCGAGCGCTTGGTTCCCCACGGCCTCGCTTGCGCGGCCCTCATTGACGCCTATGGGTTCGAGTTCGTAGAGGCGGCGCGATTGCTTAACGAAACGGGCCTCTACATGCATCGCAGGGCGCGCTTCTCTGACGCTGAGCCGCTCTACCAGCGGGCCCTCGCCGTCTGGGAGAAAGTTCTCGGCCCCGACCACCCGAGCTTGGCCACCGGCCTCAACAACTTGGCTTTGGTCTACCACGCGCAAGGCAAGTACGCCAGGGCCGAGTGGCCCTACCAGCGGGCGCTCGCCATCAAGGAGAAAGCCCTGGGCCCCGACCACCCGAGCGTGGCCACGGGCCTCAACAACCTGGCCGAGCTGTATCGCGCCCAGGGCAAGTACGGTCAGGCCGAGCCGCTCTTCCGGCGGGCGCTCGCGATCTGGGAGAAAGCCTTAGGACCGGAGCACCCCAACCTAGCCACGGGCCTCAACAACCTGGCGAAGCTCTACCGTGAGCAGGGCAAGTACGCCGAGGCGGAGCCACTTCTCCAGCGGGCGCTGGCGATTCGCGAGAAGGTCTTGGGCCTGCAGCATCCCGATGTTGCTCAGAGCCTCAACAACCTGGCATTGCTTTGCAGGAATCGGGGGTGGCACGCTCAGGCCGAGCCGCTCTACCAGCGGGCGCTCACCATCCAGGAGAAAGCTCTTGGTCCCGAGCACCCCGACGTGGCCACGAGCCTCAACAACCTGGCAGGCCTCTACTACGGGCGACGGATGTACGCGCAGGCTGAGCCGCTCCTTCAGCGGGGGCTTGCCATCCGGGAGAAGGTTCCTGGTCCTGAGCACCCTGACGTAGGCATCAGCCTCAACAACCTGGCGGAGCTGTATCGCGCCCAGGGCAAGTACGGTCAGGCCGAGCCGCTCTTCCAGGGGGCGCTCGCGATCTGGGAGAAAGCCTTAGGACCGGAGCACCCCAACGTGGCCACGGGGCTCAACAACTTGGCGAGGCTCTACCGTGAGCAGGGCAAGTACGCCGAGGCCGAGTCGCTCTACCAGCGGGCGCTCACCATCCAGGAGAAGGCTCTTGGTCCTGAGCACCCCGACGTGGCCACGAGCCTCAACAACCTGGCAGGCCTCTACTACGGGCGACGGAAGTACGCGCAGGCTGAGCCGCTCTTCCAGCGGGGGCTTGCCATCGGGGAGAAAGTCCCTGGTCCTGCAGCATCCCGAGGTTGCTCAGAACCTCAACAACCTGGCTGTGCTCTACAAGAATCAAGGGAAGTACACGCAGGCTGAGCCGCTCCTTCAGCGGGGGCTTGCCATCCAGGAGAAAGGTCCTGGTCGTGAGCACGCCAACGTGGCCACGGTTCTTGGAAACTACGCTGGGCTTCTTCGCGAGATGAAGACCGGCGCGGCGGCCAGGGAATTGGAGGTCCGCGCCCAGGCCATTCGCGCGGCGCCCGCGCAGAAGAATCGCCCCAAGTAAAGCCCGGTGCAGGGGCGCGGCTCGCCCTTACAGACTGTGCGGGGTCATAGCTCATTCGCCAATCATACCGTGGGGTGACGTAGCACGGCCATCCCGGTTAAAGACTTATTCACCCTAGAATGTGAAGCGGGCCTGCAAATCAATTCGGCGGTTTGCCGCGCTGCCGCGGCCGAAGAAGCCAGCGATGCTGTTTGCCTCACCAAACAGTGGTGAGCTGAGATTGCCGACCGGCGACCCCAGATTGACGGTGTTGAAGATATTCCGAGCGGAGATGCTGAGAGTGAGGTTGTAACGGCGGTTGGTGGAGTTCCCAAAGCCAAAGAATCCGCCACCCCCTCCGCTGCTGAGCCCCTGACCGCCCAGACCGCCGCCGCGTCCTCCGCGGTGGCCGCCGCCCCCAAAGCTGCCGGGCCGGGACAGTTCCTTCCCGAACCCGAAAGTCTTGCTGAGGCGCAGATTGACGGTGAATAGGCCGAACCCTGTGCCGTAATTGGGCGGAATGATCCTTGCGCCGGTGGTACGGGATGCATCGAAGGCGCCCCAGCGGGTCGCGACGACGCTTGACTTTGATAGGTCCGTGGCAAAGGCTGGCCGGTCATTGAAGATGGAATCGCCGTTGAGGTCCTGACCCACGGTAAGATCAAAAGGACGGGGGGAATTCGCCACCATGAATGGAAAGATCTGGAAGCCCCGCGGCAAGTTCCAACTGCCGCCGAGGAAAAGACGGTGACGCACATCGTACCCGGCGCGTCCATAATCCGCCGCCAAATCGTACTGGTTCATGGGGAAGCTGTCGGCGCCCGCGGTGTTGCTGTTGGCGTAGCTAAAGGTGTAGAAGCCGAACAACGACAGCTTCGAGCCGCGAATATTGAAGTTGGAGATCAATTGGTTCTGGTTGAAAAGGCCGTCGGACTCATACTGATACAGATCTCCGAGGTTGCCCAAGGGCCGCACGCCGCTGGTGGGATCCGCGGGGTCGTAGGTTCCAGGGAGGGGCGCGTTGATGTTTCGCGAAAGAAGCTGGTGAACGCCGTGCGTGTTGAGGTAGGTGACGGAGACGGTGGCGTTCTTGGCCAGTTGTCGCTCGAGCCCGACCCCCGCCTGGGTGGTATGGGGCGCCCGCAAGTTCGGGGCGATCTGGTAGACCGTGGGCGGAACGTCACCCGCGGTGAGCGTGCTGAGCGCGGGAATGGTTGGATAGAAGTCGGGAGAATTCACAATGTACTGCTGCTGGTTGATTCCATTCAAGCGCGCAGCGTTGAGGATCAGGCCCTCCTCGAAGCGGCTGTAGAAGACCCCGAAGCCGGCACGCAAAACCGTCTTGGCGGATTTTCCCTTTCCGAGGCCCCAGGCGAAGCCGATGCGCGGCGCGAAGTCAGCGTGGTCACGGATGGCGTTTTGCGTCTCGAAGCGTAGCCCGGCGCTTAGGGACATATTCGGACGCACCTTCCAGTCGTCTTCCACGTAGGGTTCGAAGTCAAGGTAGTGAACGGGGACCAAGGGGTTTCCCGTGATGATCAAGAACTGGCTTGCTCCGCCCCCGGCGGCCCTGATCTCGGCTGGCGTCAGTCCCTGTTGCAGGCCCTGTTCCGTGACTTGATAGGCGAGGAGGGAAGGAAAGGTAAAAGTACCGTTGAAGTCTGAGGTCCCGTTGGACGCTTGGCTTGAATCCCGCAGCCGGGCTCCAAACTTCAGGAAATGCTTGCCCAGGGAAACGGAGGTGTAGCTCTGCGCCTCATAAGAATTCTCAAGGTCGGAACCTGTTCCGATGCGGTTCCCGCCCCCGGTAAACGCTCCCAAGACCAAAAGCGTCGGCTCGAAGCTCTGCGGCGTCTGATGGCTGTTGCTGCGGTGGTAACGGAACCGGATCTCGGTTACCGCTTTCTCGCCCAACACTTGGCTGTCGCTGAGCTGGATGGCTTGATCCGTGTCGCGGCTGTTGTAAGCTTGCGAAGCGAGCGAGAACTGACCCACTCCTTGATTGGCTTCGTTGTCCTGCCAGAACTGATAACGGACCGATAGCGTGTTGTTGGCGCCGATTTGGGTGTCAATCCGCGGGCTGAGATTCGTGCGCGTTCGAGGCGTGGGGAGAGTCTGGGTGAGCGAGATCGGATTGAAGCTCGGATCGAGAACCACGGCGCTCACGATGGCGTCGTCCCCAATGTCCCGGCGTTGTCCGTCGAAGAAAAACGACGCCTTCTTGCTCAAGGGACCGCCGATATCCCCGTCGAAGATTTGTGAGTGATAGCCCGGCACATGGGCTGCAAAAGGATTCCGTGAGTTGAAAACCGAGGAGTTCCCGTTTATGAAGGCCTGGCCGTGAAGTTTGTCCGTACCCGGCTTGGTGAGGACTTCGATCCTCCCATAGCCCAACGTGTCGTATTGAGCCGAAAAGGGATTCTGGTTGACGCGGATTTCTCGAATGGAGGATTTGGCAGGCAGTTGGCCGCCCGTGAACCCGTCAATGTAAATCTGCCCTCCGTTGGGCCCGGCCGAGGGCCCCGCGAGGGCGGAGAGTTCAGACTGTAATTCATCGGGGTCGTCGGAGAGCGATTCGAGGTCCTTGCCTTTGATCACCAGGGAACTGGCATTTTCGGAAGGGCTAACGCTGACCGTCGTGGTTTCGCCCGTCACCGTTACCTCTTGTTTTTCGAGCGCCACCACCAGATGGGCATCCACCACCTGGGGTTGGCCGAGGGCGATCACGATGCCGGTCTTGACAAAGTCAGCAAACCCTTTAATGTGGATTTCGAGCCTGTAGGCGCCGGGCGGCAGGTTGTGGAAAGCGTACCGGCCCTGTCCGTCGGTCTGGACAACCAGGGCCGTCCCGCCGGGTCCCGTGACCGAGACGGTGATGGCAGGAACAGCCGCCCCAGACGGATCGAGGACTTGGCCGCTCAGGGTAGGACTGCTCGACTGCCCGAGCATCAAAGCCGGAAGAAGAAACGACCAAAGCGCCAGTGCGTACAAGGTCCACCGCAGGTTTCTCAACAGATCGTTCACCCTAGAAGTCCTCCTAAGTTTTTTTTGCGTGGAAGTCACCTGTCTGGTGTTTCGTCAAACAGGAGTTTCCGAGCCCAGCCTCTTTCCCATCGAAAGGTCCAGCGTCACAGCTCCGTACAGGGGTTCTACTGCGCGCCTTCGCCGCCGCCCATACTCATGTTCCACGGCCCCAGATTCATTTCGCTGCTACCCTTGGGTCGCGCCGCTAGAATCGGCTCCACGCCGGTGAGGATGGCTATGGCCGTCACTTCCGATGGTTTTGCTCCCTCCGTGCTGACCACGATGAGGGTTTGGCCGGGCTTTAACTCGCTGAGTGTCAGCGTCGGCATCCGCTCGAGCATCTGCTGGAAATCGTGCGGACCGCCACGCTGCATCCCGCCGGGGCCGCCAGCGCCACCAGCACCGCCTGGGCCTCCGTTGCCTCCTGGACCTGCCCCGCGCGGCGGTTCACCTGCCGCCGTTTCCGTGGTCTGTCCGCCGGAGTTAAACCGGGCAATCATCTCGGCCATGAAAGGTGGGAGCTGGTGCAGCTTGGAATCCGCGGTCGTGTGCACCACCAGAGCCTCGCCGGAGGTCAGATCTTTGACGGTTACGGTCCCCCCAGGCGCATCGACGGAGATCACCGTTGCTCCAATGTTGCGAAACGTTCCGGAAACCAGCTTTTCGGCAGTAAAGTGGCTGCCGTCTTCGCTCTTGGCGCCCAAGGCGCGGACTTGGTCACCAACTTTCAGGGCCTCGAAGGTGCTGGGCCTGGCGTCGCTGAACTTCACGGAATCCGGGGCGTAGCGCAAGAGCACGGGATTCGGAGCCAGAGTCACGATCACCGGACGAGTCGGATTCCCAGGCGTGGGTGGCGTGTTCGGGACCGCAATCGTGATCTCCTTCTTCTGCGGGTCTAGCGCTTTTACCACACCTCCCATCCCACGCCGCTGCCAATCCCGAACCTCGGCCTCATGCGCGCTGGCAAGGTCCGACCGGGTCATCACCACTACGGAGGTTGCCTGGAGAGATTTCTGGTCCTCGGAGAACTGGCCACGGACTAGTACCCGGTCACTCGGGCTGATTTCGCCGACCGTGATCTTAGCCGCCGTCTTCAGATCCTTCGCCCCCGGCGGAACGCGAAGAACCGTAACACCCTCCGGCAACTGGACCTGTACTTCAGGACCAGCGTCGGTGCGCAGGGTCAGGTTGCCAGGCTGTATCTGGGTGACCACGCCGATGG
This sequence comes from Terriglobia bacterium, assembly GCA_020073545.1. Taxonomy (GTDB): domain Bacteria; phylum Acidobacteriota; class Terriglobia; order UBA7540; family UBA7540; genus Bog-366. The sequence continues at coordinate 8,037 of JAIQEZ010000158.1, forward strand.
CGCGAGCCGCCGGAGGAGACGGCGCGCTCGGAGTCTGCGCTGCCACCAAGCTGCACACCATGGCCGCTCCTGCCCAAACTGCCAAGAGACACACTATTCCCTTTTTCACAGGCCGTTACCTCGTTATCTTAATCTTAGACGCGCACGCAGCCTTTCGCGTTACGGGTTTCTTGCCCGGCCGCCTAGCGCCTTCTTGCCGCGGTTTTCGGAACGCACCAGCATCCTGTCCTTATGCCGATACATGGCTGCAAGATTTTGTGACAACCGCTGTGGAGGCGCGAGTCTGCGCCTCTTACAGCCCACCCGGCGCGGAAGCAACGTTAATAGGGCGGGTGGCGCATGCGCACCTTGCAGGACGGGTACCTCGCACGGTTCGTGATGTACGTGGAAAGATGAAGCCCCGGGACAGGCAGTTGGAATCCTACGTCGCGCCGACGAGGGTGTGATGCAGTGGCATCAACTGGTCAGCACGGAGGGCGAGTGTAGCGTAGGTGCGCCCGTCGTTATCGCTGAATTCCACTTCATAGACCCCCGGGGCGTGCGTTTCGACAATCGTGCCCACCTGCCCGCGAGCCAAGCCGTAACTCGGCAAGTCCTCAAGCAGGGCTACGACGGTGAAAGGCTTGAGCGATTCCATGATTCCTCACAGCACGTAGCAGGTCACAAAACGAGGGAAGTTCTCATTTCGGCGAACCATCCAAACACTCCGGACAGTCCTCTTCCCCGCTGGACCTGTCATGTCAAAGTCTAGCACGGACCTCCTACGGATGCTCAGGCCCGCCACGGCCGATAGATTGTGGCCCACGGTCTCCTTTGATCCGCCGTGCGCGGGCGACAGCCGTGGGGAAGCGGCAGTGCTTAACACTCCAGCCCGCGTCAGCGGGCGAGAGACTCGCTTACAGTGGTCAATTATTCCTGTCGCCCCTGCCGGGGCTCGTTTCTTGTTCTGCTTCTTCAGGCCCGCCAGGGCCAATAGATTGTGGCCCACGGTCTCCTTCGACCCGCCGCTCCGCGGCTGGGCCCCGGCCAACCACGGGCTGGCGCATAGCGTAGCCAACCTGGACAGATGCTCATGGAGCCTGGAAGTGCTCCCGCAAGCCGTATTGATCGCCGTCGAATTTCTTAAAGACCCGGGGGTTCAAGTCGAGTGTCATCCGGACAGACTCTTCCCTGCAATTGCAGACCTCGAGCACCTTTTCTTTCAGGTGCCAGTAAGGCAGGGGATAGCGAGTACCAGAGAGCAATTCGATCAGCCTGTCTTTGACATATGGAGGCCTTTTTAGGCCCCACGCCTTTAGCCCATATGTGCCGTTGCAGACCCAGACGAACTTGTCTCGCCTGGCAACCAGGCGATTATTTACAGATCGCTCGTCAACCTCGCGCAATCCAGGGTACAGAGTCGAAATCCTGTGGGTAATCTCCGTAAAATGTGCAGGACGGCCCAACACAATCAACGCGGCTTCCGCCAAACTCGCCAGGTCACGCCTACGGAATGCTGACCAGCTCGATAGGACGAGAGCCCCACCCGTAAGGCGCGCTAGCGATGGGGAGATTTTGAGAACGCGTCTTGCCAAATCCGCGCCATGGGGAACCGAGCGAGTTGCTTCCCTTGCAAGAAGTTCGTCAAACAGCTTCGCTTCGATGACAGGCCGTTTATGCCTTTCCAAAACCTCTACGACTGCGTGGAGTATCGCTCTATAATCATTCGTGCCCTCTAGGTGCAGGCAATAGATTCCCTCCTCCGCCTCCGTCAACAAGCGAGAAAGGAAATTCTCGCCAGGAGAATAAAGGTCCTGGATCAAACCAAGTGCGAGCAACGCCTCGTCCACGGTGCAGTCGTCAGCGAGGATCGGAAGAAGCTCGTCTTCAGTAAACACGCCGCAAT
>JAIQEZ010000159.1 GCA_020073545.1 Terriglobia bacterium
TCGCGGCACGCCCGCTCCAACTCCCGCGTGCTCCGAATGCGCGCCAGGTATCCGTATAACCACACCTTCAACAGCAGATCGGCGGCGTAGTTCGGGCGGCCTTCCTCACTCTCCCGTGGCCGGAAGCCCAACTCCGCCAAATCCAGAGCGTCCACAAACTCCCGCAGGAAGCGCGCCGGATGATCCGCAGGTACCCACTCTTCCAAAGACTGCGGCAACAAATCCATCTGATCGTAGTCGGCTCGTATCTCTTGGCTCATGACCTCTCGCTGAGCATTTCGTCTGCCACCATCGAGTTTTGAGACAGCCTCCAAAGGGGCGAGGGCAGTGAACTCGAATCAACTATCCCCTCGGTCGGCGCGGCGACAAAGGGTCGGGGATGAGGGGGTTTGGATCGAAGGTCGAATGGTTATTAGGTAGCGATGCGTAACTTCAGTGCTGATCGATGATCTCGGCGTCGGGCGGGGGAGTGAATTGAAAGAGTGACCGCGACAACTGCGGGTTGCGCTCAAGGTGCTCGAATCGAAACTCCATTCGACTGTGATCCGCAAAATCCACCACCAGCCGCCGGATGTCGAACTCAACGCTTAATTCGATCAGGACGTCTTGGTAATCTTCTGCGTATTCCTTCTTAGGGTACGCGCGCAGCACGCGGTCCGCGGGATCGTGGCCCACGTCATCGGCAAACTCAAATCGCGCAAACACCCGCCGTAAATTCAAGCGGGTGAGAAGTAGCCGGAACGGTACGCGAATGTCTTCACTGGACTTGACCGGTGAGCGAGTGAGTTGCTTTTCCGCGGGAATGTACAGCAGCAAGTGTTTTCCGTCGGAGAGAAAGAGCTTTTCGCTAGGACACTTGTAGTCCCAGCGCATTAACCCTCCGCGGACGAAACAGACGACCCCGGACTCAATGCGGGTCCTACCCCCCAGGGCGTAAGTCTGCGTAAAATCCGCGCGCAGGCTTCGCACCTCGCGATAGCTCGACTCGAACTGTTGAACGTACGCTTCCACCGGGGTAGGTATCTCCGTCGGCTTCTGCCCATGCGCCGCCAGCCCGCCTCCGAGTGAGCACGCCAGAACCAAGGTAGTTAATTCTCTGGCAACGCGCGGCCAGAATTCAGTTTTTGGGTGGGTTGACATGTGACGAGTTCGACGTAAGCCGCTTCAGGGCGGCCTGGGCGTCAGGGTTGAGCGGGTCAACGCTCAGGCCTGCCCGGTAATGTCTCACAGCCTCCTCCCGGCGGCCCGTCGCCTCCAGAACGCCTGCCAGCCCAAAATGCGAGTGGCTGTCAAAGTCATCCAGCGCGATGGCTTGCCGATAGGCTTGCTCCGCCCGCTCCCGCCTCGCCAGGCGCGCGTTGATATCGCCGATCGCATCATAGGCGGCGGGATTGGCAATGCTGGCCAGCGACTCTTGAAACTGTGCCTCGGCCTCCCTCCAGCGACCGGAAGTCAAATAGAGGTTTCCCAGTTCGTTGCGCGCCTGGACGCTCAAGGGAGCGAGCGCCACGGCGGCTCCTAACTGTATCTCAGCCTCCGGGATTTTTCCGATTTGCTCATAAAGCCGCCCGAGGTTCAAATGGGCGTCGGTGTAGTTTGGGCGAAGCCGCATGGATCGTTCGAAGTAGTCCGTCGCTTCGCCATATTGTTTCTTGCGCATGGAGACGAGTCCCAGGTTGTTGAGAAGGAGCACGCTATTGGGGGAGGATTTCAGAGCCTCTCTCCATTCGCGTTCTGCGGCGTCTGGCTGCATATGATTCCAATATACCGCTCCCAGGTTGAGTCGCAGGCTGGAGGCTTCGGGCTCCGCCGCCAGAGCCACGCGATAGTAGGTGACCTCATCCCTCCAATCACGATTGCGGGTGACGATGCGGACTATGGCCAGCACTCCGATGACACCCAGCACCATGCCAAACGCCACGCGCCAAGCCAGCGCGCGACGGGAGGCTTTGGTCCAGATGCGCAGGATGCCCCACGCGGCTACCCAGCAAAGACCAACGGAGGGAAGGTAAAGGTATCTTTCCGTGAAGACGTTGGGGCCCAGCCAACGTGCATTCAGGACCGGAGCGAGGGTGATGAAGAACCAGACCAGACCAAAGGAAACCCGCCGGGCGTGCTTCCATAGGGCCCAAAAGGCAACCCCGCACAAACCCAGCGCCACCGCTCCCGCCAGAACCCGTGGGTCCAGCAGCGTGACGCTCTTGTGGAAGGCGTAATAGGCGCTGAGGTGAACCGGCCAGACCATCTTCCACAAATATTGCCCTACCAGGGGAACGCTGGAGAGAACGGCCTCAGACCACGTCACCTGACGCGTGAGCAGTATCGGCGCAAAGGCTCCAAAAAAGCGAATCCGAAACAATACGTAGGCAACGACGAGCAACCACAAGACGCCGTAACGAGCCACTTTCTGACTCCAGGTGGTTGTGGCGCGATCGCCCCGATAAAAGTGTTCGTAGACCATGGCGAGGAGCGGCAGAGTCACAGCCTGCTCCTTGGAGAGCACCGTCAATACAAAACTGCCTGCCATGCCCAGTTGCGCGAGCTCGGATCGCTCCCCGTTCGGCTTCGCGCTGCCCAGGAAGAACCAGAACGTGAGCAGGTAGAAAACGGCTAATTCCAGGTCCGTCACCGCCGACACCCAAGCCACGGATTCGGTGTGAATAGGGTGCAACGCAAACAAAGCCGCCGCCGCGAAGCCCAGCCACACATCATGGAATAGTCGTTTCGTCAATCCGAACAGAAGGCAGACCATGAGGGCATGGAGCACCAGATTCACCAGGTGAAACCCGTAGGGCAGAAGCCCGAACAACTTGTAGCACAGCAGGAAGCCAAGAATGCTGACCGGCCGATAGTAATTCGTTGCCCCCCGCGCCCCGAGATGGGCCAGGATTCGCGTGCTAAAGATATCTCCGAGGTGCGCGAAGCTTCGGACATAGGGGTTGGTCAAAACTTCGTTGTTGTCGTCATAGACGAAACCGTTTTGGAGCGTGTTGGTGTAAGGAACGACGCCAAGCAGAAGCAGGATGACAATCAGCCAAGTATGACGGAGACTTCCCTGCCCGCCCGGACGTTCTGAAGATTCCGGCGGCGCTGTGAGAGTGTCCGGAGGGTGTCCGGTCATCGCCCCTCCGCGGCCTTCTTGGTGACTGCCCCATCGCGCGGCTTGGCGAGCCAGGGGAGGCGTGCTGCCCAGCTTGCCGGAAGGGCCACGGGCACAGGAATTTCGCCAAAACGGTGGAATAGCCCATTGGCGAGCCAATAGGAAAGGGGAGCCAGAATCAAGCCTGCCAGGACATCAACCAGATAATGATAGCGGAGATAAACGGTCGAGAACCAAAGGCTGAGGATAAGCGGGGACAGGATCCAAAACAGCTTCTTGGAATTCCGGTAGGCGTAAAGCCAGACCACAAAGGAGATGGCCACATGCATGCTCGGGAAAACATCCCGGCGGATGCGGGCAAAGTCCATGAAATCCACCTCACGATTGAATAGCCACACGGACTGCCGCAACGGAACCGTGTATTGATTACGGAAGGTGTAGATCGGCCCGATGGCAGGGACGAGCAAGTATCCCAGCAAACCCAGGAAGGAAACCACCATCAGGCCGCTCATCATTTCGCGGAAGCGGGCCCTGTTCCTGAAGATATAGATGAAGCACGCGACAAGAGGAATGTTCAAGATGTGATAGAAGTAAGCGACGTCCATCCCCGCCGTGAGCCACGGGGAAACCACGCGTTCCAGAACCAGGCTGGCTTGAAACCCGAAGAGGCGTTGATCCAGCGCCATCAGCGCCTGGTCGCGGTCATTCCCCACGAGCAGCAAGGTCGCATCACCCCATAGGGAGTAATACATCAGCAGGATCACCAGGAAAGGAAACCAGTCTCGGATGATTTCCCAGTAGGGCCGCACAAAATCCCAGGGCCTCTGGCTGGAGCTGGCGCGTTCCGGCATCCCGGCAACAAAGTAATGCACCAGTTCCTTTCCCAGCAACAAGGTCACTGCAGGAATGATGATGAGGACGTCGGCAGGGCTCAGGTTTTGCCGCTCCAGCCCGCGAAAGAGCATGCGCAGGAGGAGGTTGAGCAGGAAAAAAGTCAGGGCGACAACGTCTTCCAGCCGCACTCGCAGCGTGAGGCGGTGACTACTGGTCATAGAGCCCCTTCAGCGCCTCAAATCGTTGCCGTACCACGGCCGGAAATGGGTATTTTGCAGTCTCCTCGAGCACCGCAAGCGCGCGCTGCCGGTCCCCGGCAAGAAAATACGCGCGCGCCAGACCCTCCACGGCGGTTTGATGACTGGGGAAAATCTGAAGGACGGCAAGGAAACTCTGTTCCGCCTCGGGAAATTTCCTCTCAGCGATGTACGCAAGGCCCTGCAAGATGTAGGGGGCGGCATAGGAAGGGTTCTGGCGAATCAGGCGTAAGGTCGTCGCGACGACCTGGTCATACTGGCCGAGGAAGAAAGAGCACAGCGTGAATTGGTATTCGTCCACCTCGTCCAGGCTGCCGCCGCTCAGGGCCCGGAGCGGCACCTCGTCATCCAGGGCGGATTGGAACTGGCGCAACCGCACTTTACTTTGGACCAACGCTCGCCAATAATCCAGGCCGCCGGGGCGCAACGCCACGGCTCGCAGTGCGTTGGAATAGGCCTTGGCCAGCTCCCCTCGGCCCAAGTTGCTGTTGCAGCTCCAAAAGTATACTTCCGCTGCGATGTCGTTGCCGGCATACCACGCTCCGCCGGCGGCCAACCCCAGGACTAGCGCATAGAGAGCGGACTTGATCCAGACCCGCCGCAACGACAGGTTGGCAACTGCCTTGGCAGAAAGAAGACCCAGGAAGGCCAACCCGAGAACTTTGGCGGCTTCCCAAAAAATGAATCTGATAATTTCCACGCGCCCTCCCGCCCCCGGGCATTCCCTATGGTAACAGCCTCAGGTCAACCTTGCTTTTCGGTCCCAAGCGCGCACGGCCATCAGCCCCAATGATGAAAGGCTCACCTGATGGGTCAAGCGGAAAACCCCGCAGATAACCCGACGCGATCAGGTCTTGTATGGAGCGGGCTTCCCGGCCTTCCTTCTGTCGATAAGAGGATAGCAGGCCGTCGAGTCTGTTCAAGGCCTCCTGAGCATCAAGGGCCGCCAAATGAAGTTCTGCACTGCGACGTATGGATTCGTTCCCGGCGGTGTGCACAATCTCCAACCAGAGAAAACGCGAAGTTCGAATGTCGCCGCCCTGGGCCGCAACGGATGCAGCGAGCACGCGCATCCAGGGCAGGGCGCCTGGCTGTTCGCTGCCGAGGCGAAAGGCCTCGGCCGCGCGCGCGTAGTCCCTTAGATCCCAATAGTAGATAAATCCCAGGTCCTCCCACAATCGCCAATAGTCCGGGTTGGCGACGATCCCGCGGCGAAGCAAGTGGATGGCCTGGGCGGGGCTCCCCGCGCCATCGGGCAGCTTCCCGGCCAAGAAAAGAGAACCAAACCGGTAGGCAATCAACAGGTGCGGGTCAAGGTCCGTGGTGATGCTAAGCAACGTCCCGAGCAGCGGGAAACCCTGGGCGTGAGCCAGGCGCCGGCGTCCATAATATTGAACCGCCCTTGTCCAATACACGGCAGCAAGCAGTCCCGAATACCCCCCACTCAAGCGGCGAAGCATCACTCCAGAGGGCAAGAAAAGGATTTCCTCCCTGCGGCTCCCCGATCCGCCGCGCTCCCGATCGATACTTTGCTGGAGGGGGTATAAGGCAAGCAGTCCGCTGACCACCATACACCCGCAGACCAGCCGCGTGAGCTCCTTCCGCCGACTCTGCAGCCAGGAGGGTGTCATCAAAATTCTCGCTCCTCAAAAATGAGCACAGATCCCGAAACCAGGATGGCAATGTACAACAAGGCGTAACAGGTATTAGCGGCAATGAGTAAACCGGGAATTCTTACCCCATGCGCCGCTTGAGTGATGACATTGAGGTTGCTGAAGTTTGGCAGCAAGTAGTACAGGGCGGAGGTCGCATTCTCGAGCAAGAGGCTCTGGCTCTGCTGCCCAAACCAGCGAATGTCACTCGAGAGGTTCCCGATCACGAACAGGGAAAATGTGAAGACGGCAGAAAGGATAGGGGTGGAAATGCACGAGAAAAAAATTGCCACTCCTACCACGATGGCAAACTGCAACAGTATGAAGTAAACCGCGACCAGGAGTGAAAGGTCGCCCAGGGTCAGGCCTTTCTTTTCAAAGGCCAGCGCCAGATAAAAGCCCGCGGTCATGATGGCCGTGTTGACCGAGAGGGTAAGCAGCAATCCGGCGTATTTGCCCAGAATAAATTCCGCCCGCGAAACGGGCTTGGAAAGAATGCTGTAAATCGTTCGGCGCTCAATCTCCTTTGAGACCAGTCCAATGCCAATGAAAATTGCCATCAACAGGCCAAAGACGGAAATCGCCGCGAGCCCCAGGTTCACCAGGATGATCTCTTCCACACCCACCGAAATACTCCCGAGCAGAATTGCGGCGGCGATCATCAGGAGGGCAAAGACAAGCAGGTTATAGAGGACCCTCTCCCGCACGGATTCCTTGAAGGCACCGAGCGCAATCGTCACGATGCGTCCCATAACGCCACCCTTACCGATCCCCTGCAGCCACTGCCGGCGCCGGCTCCTCTCCTTCGACAGATGAAACGTGGGCCAGGAAATAGTCCTCCAACGACATCTTCACCGGATTAAGGGAAACAATCTTCGCCTTGTGGCGCAACGCCAGTGCCAAAACCTTGGCAACGCTGGTCTCCTCGTGGATTTCCAATCGCACCCGCTCCCCCGTCCGGATCACCGAAACCACATAGGGGCGTAATACCCCGAGGATTCCCTCGGCTGGCTTTTCGAGCACCAACTCGGTCGTGGAAACTCCCAAGCGAAGGATTTCGCGCAATTCTCCACAGCCCTGCAATCTACCGCGATTCAAGATGGCGACTAGATCGCAGAGCATTTCCGCATCAGACAGGATATGCGTCGAGAAGAAAACCGTTTTCTTTTCCTCGCGCAATTGCAGCACCAGGTCACGCACTTCGTGGCGTCCCAACGGGTCCAGACCTGACATCGGCTCATCGAGAAAGACCGCATCCGGGTCGTTGATTAATGCCTGTGCGATCCCAACCCTCTGCACCATGCCCTTTGAAAATTTCCGCAGCGGTACTCTCCGCGACTCGGCAAGGCCCACGCGCTCTAAGAGCTGATTCACGCGGCGGCGGAGATCGTCTTTGCCTATGGCGAAGAGCCTGCCCACGTAGTTCAGCAACTCCTCCGGCGTCAAGTGCTCGTAGAAGTAGGGATTCTCGGGAAGGTACCCGATCCGTTGGTGGACCGTGATATCGTCGAGGTCTCTTCCCAAGATCCGTGCCGTCCCTGAAGTCGGAAAGGCCAAGCGGAACAATATTTTAAGCGTGGTGGTTTTCCCCGCCCCGTTGGGGCCCAGCAAGCCGAAGACTTCGCCCGTCTGGACTTGCAGATCGAGGGAGTCCAAGACCCTATTGGATCGGGTCTTCCAGAAACCTACCTTGTAGTCTTTCGTCAGCTTGATGGTTTCGAGGGCTAACATGGTTGTGGACTGCAGACTGGATGGCGACGCCGGATTCTCATCGCGAGACTTCCGCCTGCACCTCAGGCAAGGAACACGATTATACCTGACCCAGCGCGGACACTGGAAGGATTCCAGGTCTACTCAACGCTTGTTCGCAAAAAGTGGAAAACGGCGGCCAGCCCCCCGCAGAGGGGTCTGCGCCTCGCCGTGGGAAGTCCTGCGTCCAGGCACGCCCACGCCCAATAAAGAAAAAGGGGAGTCTTTCGACTCCCCTGGCTGAACTCTTTCTCGCTTGCCTAGCAAGCAGGGTTCTTGCAGACCTAGCCAGCAATCGGCGAGTCCGTGGAAGCGGCGGTCGTCGTCGAGTTCTGACGAATCACACCTGATTGGTCGGTGTAGTAGTAGTTCGTCCCGGTCGAGTTGCTGACCGGAGTGGCCGTGATCTCGTACGTGTTGATCCGGCCGGTCGCGTCGCTGGCGCCAGGCGTGTACGCGAAGTTGTAGCCGCTCTTCGCCCCCCCGGCCAGGACACTGTCAATCAAGCCCGCCGCCGTAGATGTCGGATTCCCTGTGCCCGTCGGTGGTGCTAGGTAAGACAGCGCGGAGGTAAACCCAACGTTGTACGTCGAAGAATAGGTAATCTCGGCGGTGTTGAGCGTGCGAAGTGATCCCACGGCCGACGCTTGGTTCGCCGCAATCCTCGAACGCAACAGGTTCGGGATGGCGATTGCTGCAATGATCAGAATGATCGCGACAACGATCAACAACTCAATCAACGAGAAGCCCTTTGAGCTCTTCTTCATTCATTCCTCCTCTACTCACATCATTACCACTTGGGGGTTGCCAGGAGGCAACCCAAGTTTATAGCGCAATTTAATTTCCATACCCCGCCGCTCCCTATTTCCACCTTGAAAGACATGGTCCCTGTTTTCAATAAGTTAGAGGGGCGCCATTTCTTCCGCTTGTCCTCTACTGTCTAGTGGAGCGGTCTGATGCCGTTTTTTGTCGAGCGGCCGGACAAAACGTGTCATCCCGCCGGACGCTGCCGACAGCAACGGAGATTGCTCCCCATAGAGAAGGCGCTGCTCAGGCCGTCAAACAATCTTCAGGACCACCCTGGCCGACTTGCGCCCGGCCTTAGCAGAGTGATTCCCCGCACGTCTTTAATACGGGCGTTCCGCCCCATCGAATACGATGCCAAGGTCTAAAGTGGCCCAGTAAAACAGCAGGGGCGTCCCTCGACTCCCCTGCTGCATTCCTTCCCGGCCCCTCCAGAGCTAGCCAGCAATCGGCGAGTCCGTGGAAGCGGCGGTCGTCGTCGAGTTCTGACGAATCACACCTGATTGGTCGGTGTAGTAGTAGTTCGTCCCGGTCGAGTTGCTGACCGGAGTGGCCGTGATCTCGTACGTGTTGATCCGGCCGGTGGCGTCGCTGGCACCAGGCGTGTACGCGAAGTTGTAGCCGCTCTTCGCCCCCCCGGCCAGGACACTGTCAATCAAGCCTGCCGCCGTAGATGTCGGATTCCCTGTGCCCGTCGGTGGTGCCAGGTAGGACAGCGCGGAGGTAAACCCAACGTTGTACGTCGAAGAATAGGTAATCTCGGCGGTGTTGAGCGTGCGAAGTGATCCCACTGCCGACGCTTGGTTCGCCGCAATCCTCGAACGCAACAGGTTCGGGATGGCGATAGCTGCAATGATCAGAATGATCGCGACAACGATCAACAACTCAATCAACGAGAAGCCCTTTGAGCTCTTCATTCGAACCTCCCCCCTTGTTCACTGGATGCTGGGTAGTTCCCCAGTGGTAATCACCTTATCCTACTTGCACTTTGTACTCCATGCTCCCAGACCCAAACAATTTTTGGCGACTCTATTCCTTTTGTTATGAGTGTGTTGGAAGAAGCAGTCCAGGTCGCCTTCTCTAGACTCAGCCGTGGAATTCAGAACTGCCTCTTCTTGTCGAAAGGGATGACGAATAATGTCATTTACCGGACCGATCGGGCCCTCTCCGGCCCGTCCCTCTCCGCGCCGCTGAAATGCCAAAGGCGCGAGCCTCTACGCGGCTTGTTCTAATCGACATAGGTAAGCGGTCGCCCGCTTTCCCTGTCACACCACCGTACGTACGGGTCCGTATACGGCGGTTCGGCGGGTTGAGCAATTAACGGACCGTCAATCTCGGAATCCCGAGCGAGGCGAAGTAGGCATTGGGCAGCGCGAGGCAGAGGGCCAGGCTGTTCGCCAGTCGCCACGGGCCATGAGCGCTGCCCGCCGTTTGGGCGGCCAAGCGCGTGTCC
>JAIQEZ010000017.1 GCA_020073545.1 Terriglobia bacterium
CCGATTTCGCGGGCGATGACCAGAGACCGTTCGTGTAACTCGGTGGCGCGGCGGGGTTCGCCCAATTGCCTGCAGGCAATGCCCAGGTTGCCCAGCACGTTGCCCTCCCCGCGCCGGTCGCCAATCTCGCGGAGGACCGTGAGGCCTTGCTGGTGGTACTCGATGGCGCGGCGGGTCTCGCCCAAAGCCGCATAGGCCAAGCCCAGGTTGCCCAGATGCGCGCCTTCAGCGGCGCGATTCTTCAAGCGCCGGGCCGCAGCTAGCGCCGCCTCCAGCCACCGATCCGCTCGCGCGGGTGTTGGCGGAGGGCAAGGCAGTACACGCCAGCGTCCGGATAGGCACTGCACAATCGGGCCGCTCGCTCATCTTCCCCAGCGCGCGATGCCGCCCTCGCCTGTCCCGCTTGAATGTTGGCCCACTCGCGATCGAATAGATCCACTGCCTGCTTCACGGCGTTCCCACCCTGCTTGTAGAGCCGATCAGTTTCCCAGAGGACGCTCAGACAATGCGCGGCGTGGCGGCGCTCGGCTTCGATGCCTTCCACGGAGGTGAGGCGTGCATGGGCAAAGTCCCGCACGAGGTCGTGCAGTTTGTACCTCCTGGCAGCCTCATTCCATTCGAGCAGGCTGTGCGTCACAAGCTCGCCCAGCGTTTCGCGTGCCGGGTCGAGTCCCATCTCCCAAACCGCCGCCGCGCCGTCAACCCAAAATGTCTCAGGAAAGGCTGCCAGTCTCGCGAACCGCCTCTGCAAATCGGGGCCGAGCAGGTCATAGCTCAAGGCTAGCGATGCTTCAACGCTTTGGTTCTTGGTCGGATCCTGCAATTCAAGTCGCCTGCGGGCGTCGTTCAACCACCGGGTATAGTCCGCTGGATCCAAGTCCCCTTTCGCTTTCAAAGCACTGGCCGCCGCTCGCAAGGCCAGCGGCAGATAGTCACAGAGCCGCGCGATTTCGTCGGCGTGGGCGATGATGGCGCGAGTCCGTGCGTCCGCTGTTGGGAGCGCTCCGCGCTCCCGAGGGAGCCCAGAGGGCTCCCCTACTGCGGCAGCCGACCGACACGCAATGGTGAGCAGCAGCTTGCGCGCCTCAGCGGGCGAGAGAGTATCCAGACTCCTGGCCTCGAGCCCTGGCAGCGTGAAGTGCCAGCGCGAGGTGACGAGCAAGAGACACCCGGCGGGCGGCAGGAGCGGCATGACCTGCGCTGCGTCACGAGCGCTGTCCATCAGCAAAATGGCGCAGTGGCCGTGCAGCACGGGATGATAGAGCGGGCTTAACTGCGCCTCTTCCTCAGGGAGCTTGGCCTCAGGGCTATAGGCGCGAATCACGTGCGCCATAGCCTGGGCGGGCGTGAGCGGCTGAGGGCTCGTCCCTTTCAGATCGAGATAGAACTGCGCGTCCCGGTAGCGCTCGGTGAGCCGCTCGGCGAGCACCAGCGCCAGCGCCGTCTTGCCTACGCCCCCCATGCCTTGCAGGCCGGAGATGACTGTCCCCTTCTCGATCCTGCTCAGGATTTCGTCGATTTCCCGTTTGCGGCCGGTGAAATCCCCGGGCGGCGGAGGGAGTTGATGCAGAGCCGTGGCGGTGGGCGGCGCGACCTCAACATGTTGCTCGACGCGGATGTCACGCCCGGCGTGAAGCTCGCTCGCCTGGATTCCTGGGATCACCGCCCCGCCCCCGGCCGAACCGGGGGTCAGACTTTTGGGCCGCTGCCTTGTGGCGTCTCAGACGAAACCTCGATGTCGCCCGCGGCTTCGACTTTCCGGATGTCAGCTCCGCGCCCGGTTCTGTCCTGCGCCTTCACGCCCCCACTGTGGCTCCTCGCATCTTCGATCTTCACACCGGGAGCGGGCGTGGAACTCTCATTCGAGGCATCGACGCTCAACTCTGTCCCGGGCGGGCCCTTGATGCGCACCTTGGCACGGCGTTTGTAAACCACAAAAGCAAATATGGCCACCAGCGCGAAAACGACAACCACGAGAACGAGCATCGTGGGATGGTCCATACTCTATCCCCTTCCCGGCTCTGGTCGGCGCGCTGCGAACAGCTCAGTAGCAATTCTCGAGCGCACATTTCAGGAGGACCAACTACCAGTTGTTGACGAGAAGATTACCACAGCCAGCCTGAAGTTGCGAACTCGCCTTGGGCAAGCCACTGGCGGGCTGACGCACCCCCCTGGGCCGCGGGACGCAAGATCGGCGTGACGTCACCCGGGTTCGACCCTTTCAGGGTCGGACCTTGTGGGGGGCGCGTTTTCCGGGGGCGTTGCCCCCGGCTATTTTATCGATCCCCTGCGGGGATCGCGGAGGAAAGCGCCAACCGTAGCCACCCCCGGCTTCAAGGTCCCGGAGGGTGTGGAGTATGCACCAGCAGGCTGCGTGGTCGGGGGACGTTCAAGAGCAAGAGAGGATGCTGAGCGGCGAGACGTGGGGCCCCGAACGAGCACGCGCGCAGTCCCAGGTCCATCGAGAGTGTCAATATATGCAGTGAGCATACCGCGCCTGGAAGTGTCTGCTTGACTTGCCGCCTATCCGAGTCATAGATTTCGGAGCATGCCGGATTTGATTCAGTCTGAAGCCGAACTGGAAGACTTGCTCTCCACGCCGAGCCCGGAAGACATCGCGCTCTTTCGCGAGTTGGAAGGCGACCTGCTGATTATCGGGGTGGCCGGCAAGATGGGTCCCAGCTTGGCGCGTCGCGTCGCGCGTGCCGCGCAGGCCGCCGGTGTAAAGAAGCGCATCGTGGGTGTCTCCAGATTTTCCAACCCTGCGGTGGAGCGTTTCCTTCAGCAAGCGGGAGTCGAAACCCTGCGGGCGGATTTGCTGGATTCCAGCTCATTCGCCACCCTGCCCGACGCTCCGAACGTAATCTTCATGGCGGGGCGGAAGTTCGGCTCGACGGGCGCGGAGAGCCTGACCTGGGCGATGAATGCTTACCTGCCGGCGCTCGTCGCCGAGCGGTATCACCACTCCCGAATCGTTGCCTTCTCGAGCGGCAATGTCTATCCGCTCGTGCCCATAGTCTCGGGAGGCGCCACCGAAGAGACCGCACCTGAGCCGCTCGGCGAGTACGCGCAGTCGGTGCTGGCGCGGGAGCGCCTGTTCGAACACTTTTCACGCTGCCACGACACGCCGGTCGCATTGCTGCGGCTGAACTACGCGACCGACCTCCGTTACGGTGTGCTGCTCGATATCGGCCGCAAGGTGTTCGAGGGCCGCAGCGTTGATGTCAGCATGGGAGCCGTCAACGTGATCTGGCAAGGCGATGCCAATTCCGTAGCGCTGCGAAGCCTTGCCCACTGCCAGTCGCCGCCCTTGATCTTGAACTTGACCGGGCCGGAGGCGCTCTCAATCCGAGCTGTGGCCAAGCGCTTCGGCGAATCCTTCGGCCAAGAGCCGATTCTGGAAGGTCAGGAGGCATCCACGGCCCTGCTCAGCAACGCCGGTCGTTGTCATCGCCTGTTTGGCTTCCCCTCCGTGACTGCGGATCAGATGATTACGTGGACGGCGCACTGGATCAAGATGGGCGGTGCGACCCTCAACAAGCCCACGCATTTCGAAACACGGGACGGAAGATTTTAATGCCGTTCCAACCTATTGGGCCCATGTTCTACACTTACGTTCTATTGAGCCGGAAGGACGGTCGATGGTATACGGGGTCGACGGGGGACCTCAAGGCTCGGGTCGAGGACCACTCGAAAGGGCGCGTGCAGTCCACACGACACCGGCGCCCGCTGGAGCTGGTCTACTACGAAGCCTGTCGGGCCGAGGACGACGCGAGGACGCGAGAGCGATACCTAAAAACAGGCAGAGGGAAAAAGTATCTTCGGCAAAGGCTTCGAGTTTGGCTCCAGGAAAGCGTATCGAAATAGTTGGAACGGCACTAATGACACCAGGCAAACATCTTTCCGTGGGTTTTCTGGGCCTCAGCCATCTGCATCCGCCGAGTTACATGAACCTGTTCCAGGCCATCCCCGAGACTGCGGTGACGGCTGCTGCTGACGCCCATCCCGCCGTCCTGGAGGGCTTCGTCAAAGACTTTTCCGTGCGTGGCTACGCCGACTGGCGGGAATTGCTCGACCAGGAACGGTTGGACCTGGCAGTGATCTTCCTTCCCCACGCCGATTGTCCCGACGCCGCCGTAGCCTGCGCCGCGCGGGGCGTGCACGTGCTGGTGGAAAAACCCATGGCCGCCAGCACCGAGGGCGTGCGCCGCATGATCGCCGTGGCCGAGAAGGCCGGCGTGATCCTCTCGACGCCTTACACTTGGCGTTACCACCCCGTCGCCAGGCACATGAAGAAGCTCGTTGAGGAAGGGGTCGCGGGCCGCATCGTGGGCTGCGAAGGCCGCTGGGCGGCGGGCCGTCTCTCACGCTACGTGGAGGGAAACGCTGGCTGGATGCTCGAGAAAGCGCGGAGCGGCGGCGGACCCATGTGCAACCTGGGCGTCCACTGGATCGACCTCTACCGCTGGCTGCTTGCTGATGAAGTCGTGGAAGTGATGGGCAAGACCGTGCGCGTCAACGAGCAGTACGACATCGAAGACAATTCCTTTGCGCTTTTGACTTTCTCTCGCGGAACCGTGCTCGCCCTCGACATCAGCTACACCGTGCCGGGCTCTTACCCTTTTGGCCGTGACCTCTACCTCGCCTTGCGCGGCACCGCCGGCGTGCTTTCCTGGAGCGTCTCATTTGAGGGCGTCAAGGAGCGCTTGTTCGTGTGCAGCGACTCCGGCGAGTACTCCCAGCCCGCTCGCCAGCACCTCGATTTTGAACTCCCGCCGCAGCGCGGTTACGGAGGCGTCATGGGGCATCGCTTCCTCTCGGACTTGGTGGAGTCGGTCCGCACGGACAAGCCACCCGCCATCACCGGACATGACGGTCTGAAAGCCCTGGAAGTTGTCGAGGCCATCTATCAATCGGCGGAGAGTGGCCGGAGTGTAAGACTGTGAGCGCTGCGAAAGCGCCAGGCGCGGGTGAAGAGCACACCTTTTAATCAGCAGGCCTCGGCTCTTCCTCCGGCAGAGCTCGGGCTTCCTTCTGCCACCCGCTTCCTTTCGCCGTCGAAGAGCCGACGACTCTTTCGCAGCGGATTGGCGCAACAACTCCACGCAACTGCCTCGGAGCGATCATGAAGCGCAAACACATCACGATAATGGTTGCTGGCACCTTACTCCTGCTCGGCCGCGAATGGGCAAACCCGATCCCGCAGACCGCGGACATCATCACGATTGACGCGAGCCGGCCTGCGCCTCCCCCGCAAACGGGAAATCTTCGGCTGGGAGGGAAATCACCCAGCGGCCATGAGTTGGGGGTCAATAGCCAATACCTGACGCTGGCTGGTGCCCCGTGGCTTCCGATCATGGGCGAGTTCCATTTTTCGCGCTATCCGGAGCAGGGCTGGGAAGACGAGCTTGTGAAAATGCAGGCGGGCGGAATTCAGATTGTCGTCACGTACGTCTTCTGGATTCACCAGGAAGAGGTCGAGGGCCAGTTTGATTGGTCGGGACGGCGCAATCTTCGCCGCTTCATCGAACTTTGCCGCGCTCACGGGTTGTACGCGTTCGTGCGCATTGGACCCTGGGCCCACGGCGAGTGCCGCAATGGCGGATTTCCTGACTGGCTCATTCAAAAGTGCCCCAAACTCAGGACCAATGACCCGTGTTACCTCGGTTACGTCCGCCGCTATTTCGGAGAGATCGGCAAGCAACTGCAGGGATTGTTCTGGAAAGACGGCGGGCCGATCATCGGCGTCCAACTCGAGAACGAATACCTGGAGCACGGAGTGGGGGCGGGCGAAGGGCACATCGCTGAACTCAAAAGGCTGGCCCTGGAAGCTGGTGTGGATGCACCCCTCTTTACAGTCACCGGCTGGGGCGGCCCGGAGTTTCCCCCGCGGGAGGTTATTCCGGTCTTTGGCGGGTATCCGGATGCATTTTGGGAGACCAGCCCGTGCACCCTGCCTCCCAGCGTGAACTATTTCTTCAACCTGACGCGCGACGACGGCGCGATCGGGGCAGACCTGCGGCCTCTGCGGCCGGCCCTTTCGCACCTGGAAGATTATCCGTTTCTGACCGCCGAACTAGGTGGCGGCATGGAAACCAGTTACCACCGCCGCCCCCTGATCAGCGCCGATGACGTGGGGGCGCTCGCCCTCGCGAAACTGGGTTCGGGCGCCAACCTGCTCGGTTATTACATGTATCACGGAGGGATGAACCCGGAAGGAAAGCTGAGTACCCTACAGGAGTCGCAAGCAACCGGCTATCCCAACGACCTTCCGGTGATTTCTTATGACTTCCAGGCGCCGCTCGGCGAGTTTGGACAGGTGCGGCCTTCCTACGGCGCGCTGAAGGTTCTGCACCTGTTCTTGCATGATTTCGGGGGCGACCTCGCTCCGACGACCCCGTTCCAACCCGCGGTTACGCCGGCCAGCATCTACGATACCCAGACTCCGCGAGTCATCGCCCGTGTCAAAGGAGATCAGGGCTTCGTCTTCGTCAGCAATTACCAGCGCGACTATCCCCTGCCCGATCGCCATGACTTCCAGGTGGCGCTGAAACTTGCCTCGGAAACCGTGACGGTGCCTCGAAAGCCTACAGTGGTTCCCGCTGGCGCCTACTTGATCTGGCCGGTGAACCTGAACCTGGACGGAATTCTCATGAAATACGCCACGGCGCAGCTCCTGTGCAGAGTCGCGACCGCGGACGCCGACCAATACTTCTTCTTCGCTTGGCCGGGAATCGAGCCGGAGTTTGCAGTGGACGCGCAAAGCACCGCTCGGCTGGAGGCTCGCACGGGTGAGAAGTCCCGCGAGGAAGGAACCATCTATGTCCGTGGCATGACGCCGGGAACGAACGCCGCACTGGAAATGCGCTCCCCAAGCGGTAGAGCCGTGAACATTGTGGTCTTGACTCGGCAGCAGGCGGAGGAGTGCTACAAGTTCTCGCTCGCGGGCCGTGAACATGTTCTGCTGTCGCCTGCGGACGTTTTCTTCGACGCACAAGCGCTGCACGTTCGCTCGCGCACGGCGAGTCAACTGTCCTTTTCCATCTTCCCCCCTCTGGAGCGTGCCCCGGAAGCTTCTGTGCCTCTGCGGCCGGCCCGGCCCGACGGCGCCTTCGTGAAATACTCCGCGGCGTTGGCGCCCAAGGTCATCCCTGTGCAATGCGCGGAAGTCCATGGTCTGCGTCCCTTAGGTCCGGTGAAGATGGGCCAGCACGCTGCGCTCGCTCCGACGGACGCGGACTTCGACCAAGCCGGAGAGTGGCGCATTGCCGTGCCTGAAAACGCACTCAAGAGCCTGAGCAATCTGTATCTCAGGATCCAGTACGTGGGCGACGTCGGACGCCTCTCGAGCGGCGGCCAGTTGCTCGATGATAACTTCTATAACGGCAGCGTTTGGGAGGTTGGGTTGAAGCCCTTCGGCGACACTGCCTTGGGCCGAGAGCTCACCTTGAAGATCTACCCGCTGCGGAAGGGTGCTCCGGTTTATTTGCCGAAAGACGCCTGGCCGCCCTTCCCGCCCAGCGGCGAAGTCGCCCAAATACGCAGCGCTACTCTCGCTCCAGAATATGAGCTGGTCGTCAAGATAGGTGCGACGCCACCCCGAGAGATGGAGAGGCCTGCGGAATCGCAGCGGAGCCACTAACCAGGGGTCCACCTCCGACCGACGATCCCGTAGGACGGCACTGGGCTGCCCCCTCAGGAAGGGAGTGTTGGAATGAACACCAAGCGCTTCGCGATTTTCGTTGCCAAAATAATCGCCGCACAAGTGACCACCTACTTTCTGGCGGGGGTGGTCTTTTATCCGTTGCTCACCAAACCCTACTATGTGGGACCGAATCCCATCTTTGCCATTTTCCTGCGCACGGAAGCCGATCAGGCGTTGTGGCCACACGTAGTGAATTGGTTCCTGCCGGCCGAAATCTTGCGCGGGTTCCTCATCGCTGCGGTTTTCTATCCATTGTACGACGTCCTGAAGGGGTGGCCTTTCCTGAAACGACTTTTCTATGTCGCCAGTCTCTATTTGGTCCTGGGCTTCTGGGCGGCGAGCGTCCCTGCTCCCGGCACCATTGAAGGCATGGTCTTTATGCGGCCATTCATTACGCCTGAGGTCCATCTCCGTGTCCAGCCGGAGATGATCTTACAAAGTCTGGCCTTGGCGTTGTTCATCGCCGGAGCCATGATGGAACCGAAGATGCCGGCGCACCCGGTCTCGTGATCCCGATCTACAAGGTCCTCCGCATTAGACAAGACAGGCAGCCACAATGAGTGCTCTCCCCGTGCCGTTCCAACTATTTTCGGCTACTGGCTTCGAACCATGCCCCCCTGGAGGCGGCGGCAAAACGGAGGGAAACATAGCCTCGTCAACAGTGCGTAAGTCGGGGTAATTCAGCCGGACATTTCACGTGCTAATGGCAGCCCGCGTTTTTGATAGGACAAACGCGCGGGAACTGTGGTAGGATAGAACCTTCAGGGCGGAGTACCATGATAAGGATAAAGCATCCGGCAGCATTCCGCTGTTGTTGCCTCTAGGCAACGACACCTCACTTTTTCCAACACAATCCATTGACAGCAAAACGAGGTCTCCTTCGTTCAAGCCTCGGCAAGGGGGCGCTGGCGAAGGAACTTCGAAAATCTTCCGGAGGGAGAAAATCGATGACCATCATTGATGAGGTTCTACACAATAACGAAGCCTACGCCAAGGGCTTCAACCAGGGCAGTCTCGCCATGCCGCCAGCAAAAAAACTGGCCGTCGTGGCGTGCATGGACGCGCGTTTGGTTGTCTCGAAGATCCTTGGGACTAAGGAGGGTGACGCGCACGTCATCCGGAACGCGGGCGGCATCGTCACCGAAGACGCCCTGCGGTCGCTTCTGATTTCGCATTACCTGCTGGGCACGCAGGAGTTCATGATCATCAACCACACCGACTGCGGGATGCTCACCTTCAAAGACGATGACCTGCGCGCGCGTCTGCGGAAGGAGACGGGCGTCACGGCCTTCGCTCCGGAGCGCTTCTATGCCTTTCCGGACCTCGAGGAGAATGTCCGTCAGCAGATTCAGAAAGTGAGATCGCATCCCTGGGTTCCGAAGCGGATCCCCGTGCGCGGCTTTGTCTACGACGTTAAGAGCGGGCGGCTGCGCGAAGTCACAGGTTGAAGCGTCCGGGAGGGCACAGGCGCCGGTGGAGATTCCGGCCTAGCCTTTCGGGGCGTGTTCGCTGAAGGACTTCTGGAAGTGCGGACGGTCACGAAAGGCTTCCGTGCCGCCGGGTCGGGTGGTCGAGCAGGCGCCCGCGAGATTTCCGTACCTGAGGCAGGTCGCAAGGCCGGCGCCACGCACGTATTGGTGGAGGAAGCCGGCGTCGAAGCTGTCGCCCGCGCCTACCGGATCAAGGGGCTCAACGCGCAGCGAAGGAGCGGTGGTGTCCTCTTTTCCCCGGCGCGCCACGGCGCCCTGCGGGCCCAGCTTCAGCACTATAATCGGCACAAACTCGGAGAGTTTCGCAAGCCCCACCATCGGATCATCGGTTCGGGTGATTCTCATGATTTCGCGCTCGTTGGGCAGGAGAACATCAACGTAGCGCAGGACCTCCACGAGATCGTCTCCCCAACGGTCTTCCGGGTCATCGTTGGTGTCGAGGGAGGTCGTCAGGCCCGCGGATTTCATCCTGCGGAAGAGCTCCGCAATACGCGGGCGCAGGGCGCGATGCAGAAAGAATGAAGATAAGTGAAAGTGCTTTGCGGAAGCGAGATACTCGAGGTCCAGATCCTCAAACACATCTCGAACATCGTGCCCGGATAGGTGAGGATGTTGCGGTAACGCCCGCGCGGCAGGATCACAGTCAGACCGGTGGTCGTGGGCCCGCTGACCCTGCGAACCTTCGAGACATCCACGCCTCCCTGCGCAAGACGTTCCAGGCTGATGCGCCCGAGCGGGTCATCACCAATGCGCGAAATAAAACCTACGCGGCTGCCCATCACCGCCAGATTGTGAGCGAAAATCGCCGAGGAACTACCCGGCGTTAATGCCAGCCGGTCGACCAGAAGTTCACGCTCGGGGTCCGGTTCCTCAGGAAGGCCGTAGAGGATCAGGTCGAGGTTGAGCTCGCCCACTACGGTCACGTCGAAGTTTGACATTCTCCCTCCTCAGCAATTCCGAAAGGTCAACTTTCCTTGGCCGCCCAACCCGAGCTTGCACCCCCTTTTCTGAAAACCTCCCAGGGCGCTTTGGGCCCCAACAGGCACAACGACAAAATGCGGCTGCTTCAGCAGAAGGAGGTAGGCAATCGCCCTGACGTGTGCTATATTAATTCAGCACTTACACCTATAGTTAGTGTTCGTTGGGCCAAAGACCTCAACCACGAGGCATAGTCTGACATCGCGTGCAGCATGCGGAACCCCGTGGTTTCCGCAATTTGACCTTGGCGTTACATCATGGCGTGCTGAGGTGTGGGAATGGCGAGTCCGTGCCCCCGGTGTGGAGCTACAAAAACTAAATCGGTCCGCCACGGGCTCATTTATAACACGCTCTGGAAGATGGGATACCACCTGCGTCGTTGTTCGTTCTGCGAAAAGTGGCGCCTGTTTAAACGGGCGCACCGGGACGGGCCGCACCCGGATGACATGACGCACGAGCAACTCCAGGAACATTACGATGGGAAGATCGCTGAAGCTTCGCGAAGGGCACCGGCAAAACTGGAAACGCCTGGGCCCGAAATAGCTCCCGAGTCTGCCGAGGCATCCGTCGGCGGTGAGACTTTGGGAACCGCAACCTCCGTCAGCGTCGCCGAAGCCCACGACGAGGTCGATGATTATCACTACTGTCCCGAGTGTGGCAGCACGTCTTACCGAAGGTCCCGACGCCGAATCTTCGAACGCTTGCTGAAACGCCCCAGGATGGCCCGTTGTTTGAGGTGCAACCATCGCTTCCCCTACCCCGGTCACCGGCACAGGGTGGGCCTGACGACCCACTCGCCTGCCGTTCACTCCGCTCGGTCCTAGGCAAAGCCACGCAAAACGTGATACACCTTCCCGGATGACCACTGCCCCCGTAACGCGGCGCATCGCGCAAGCTTCCGGCATCATCATGGTGAGCGTGCTGGCGAGCCGCGTTCTGGGCTTTTTCCGCGAATGGACCGTGGCCCACCAGATCGGCTCGAACGCCGTCACCGATGCTTATTACGCTGCCTTCACGCTTCCCGACTTCTTGAACTACCTTGTCGCGGGCGGATCACTGAGTATCACCTTTATTCCCGTTTTCGCCAAGTTTGTGGCGGAGAGACGCGAGGACGAAGGTTGGCACGTTTTCTCGACCGTGGTGAGTTCCATGGGGCTGTTGCTGGCGGCACTGGTCGTGGTGGGAGAAATCTACGCGCCGCAATTGGTCGAGCTCATCGCTCCCGGCTTCAGTCCCGGCGAGAAAGGGCGCGTCATCTTTCTGACACGTCTGATGATGCCGGCGCAGATCTGCTTCTACCTGGGCAGTATCCTGAGCGCCGTGCAATACGCCAAAGGACAGTTTATCGTGCCCTCGCTGGCCCCCGTGATTTACAACGTGGGAATCATCCTGGGCGGTGTGCTGCTCTCGCCGCGGGTCGGGATCACCGGATTCGCCTTCGGCGTTCTGGCCGGGTCCCTGGCGGGAAACTTCCTGCTGCAGGTTTACGGCGCCCGACGTGCCGGCGCCCGCTTCTTGCCCAACCTGGACCTTCGTCATCCCGGATTCCGGCTGTTCGTCAAGCTCACGATTCCCATCATGCTGGCGCTCTCCCTGGTGTTCACAGACGACTGGGTTATCCGCTGGTTCGGCTCCTATCTGGTGCCGGCCTCGATCACCTGGCTCAGTTATGCCAAGACCCTCATGAGAGTCCCGCTCGGGGTGGTTGGGCAAGCCGTGGGCGTCGCATCTTTTCCTTTCCTGGCGCAGCTCTACTCAGAAGGCAAGCTGGAAGAATTGAACCGCACGCTGAATGCCACGATGAAGGGCCTGATCCTGTTGCTCGTGCCGGTTTCCGCGCTGACGATCGCGCAGAGATCGCCGCTTGTCTACTTGGTTTTTTCCCACACGCGCCTGCGGGCGCCCGACCTCGAAGCCACCGCCGCGACGCTGGCCGTCTTCTCCCTGGGGATGTTTGCCTGGGGAGCACAGAACATCCTGGCGCGAGGCTTCTACGCGGCTCGCGACACTCTCACCCCCGCCATCGTCGGGACCGCGCTCACCTTCCTGAACCTGCCACTCTATTGGCTGCTGGTTCGGCACTATCAGCATCTGGGACTGGCTCTGGCCAGTTCTTGCGGAATCGTTGCCTACACACTCCTGCTTTTCGGACTGCTGAATCGCCGCACCCGGAACCCGGAGTCGGCCGACCTGGTCAAGTTTTTCTTGAAGATCACTGCTGCTTCGGTCAGTGCAGCCGGGGTGTGTTACAGGCTGACCCCACTGTTGGAGTCGCGCATCGGCTGGCAAACCCCGCTGCGCGCCCTCGTGGTGTTGGGGATCATGACCCTGGTGGGATTTGTCGTCACGGCAGGACTCGCGAAACTCCTTCGCGTGCGGGAGTTGGACCCCTACCTGGCCAAGCTGCGGTGGTGACCTTCTGATCGGGTGATCAGATGATCCGATGACCTGGTGATCGGTTTTCTTTTCTGTTCACCCGATCACCCGATAGTGCGCTATTTCCCCACGCAAAATGTTTTGAAGATGATGTCCAGGACGTCGTCAGCGTAGGTGGCGCCGGTGATGAGGTCGAGGGGCCGCAGTGCGTCGTAGAGGTCGAGCAAGAGCATTTCGTGAGGCAGCCGCTCGACGGCGGCTTGGCGGGCCTTGGTCAGGCCCTGGAGCGAATCCTGGATAAGTTGCTGGTGGCGCAGGTTGGTGATGAACTCGCCCTCCAGCCCGAGATCGCGGGCGGGCGCCGCCGTTTCCAGAATCTTCTCTTTGAGTTCGTGAATTCCCGCACCCGTCAGCGCCGAGGTGTGGACAACCTGTGACGGGGAGACTCCCGCATCCAAATCCGCTTGCACCATGCCTTCGAGTTCCACGAGTGACACGCATGGCGGCAAGTCCGACTTGTTCAA
This sequence comes from Terriglobia bacterium, assembly GCA_020073545.1. Taxonomy (GTDB): domain Bacteria; phylum Acidobacteriota; class Terriglobia; order UBA7540; family UBA7540; genus Bog-366. The sequence goes on from JAIQEZ010000017.1 coordinate 13,074, forward strand.
GGCGACCAGCAGCGCACCCAGAGGGCGCAACCTCTGAAGCAAGAGGGTATTCTCTTCCGTCCACGGCTCCGAGGCATCAACCACCAAAAGTCGCAAATCAGAATCTGCGATGGCGCGGAATGTTCGCTCCACACCGATCTTCTCAACTTCATCGAGAGCCTCGCGAACGCCGGCCGTGTCCACAAAGCGCAAAGGAATGCCGCCCACATTGGCAGTTTCCGCGACCAGATCGCGCGTAGTTCCCGGAAGGGGCGTGACGATGGCGCGTTCTTCATTCAAAAGGCTGTTGAAGAGGCTCGACTTGCCGACGTTCGGCCGGCCCACAATCGCGAGCGTCAACCCTTCGCGTACAATGCGCCCGTACTTGTAACCCTCCACGAGTTTCTGCAGGTCAGCGCGGCTGCGGTCGAGGCGCGCCAGGATCTCCTGCCACTCGATTACCGCCACATCATCTTCGGCGAAGTCGATGCCGGCCTCGAGACGCGCGATCAGGTCGAGCAGCACCTGCTTGTGGGGCTGTAGGCGCGTGGAAACGGAACCCTCGAGTTGTTGCGCGGCGACGCGGGCCTGGTAGAGCGTCTGCGATTCGATGAGGTCACGAATCGCCTCCGCCTGAGTCAGGTCAATGCGCCCGTTGAGGAAAGCGCGCAGGGTGAATTCGCCGGGTTCCGCGGCGCGCGCGCCCCGCTCGAGACAGCACTCCACCAGATAGCGTAGGATGACCGGCGCGCCGTGGCAGGAAATCTCCACCACGTCTTCCGCGGTGTAGGAATGCGGCTGGCGAAAGCAGGTCACGACCACTTGGTCGAGCGCCCGGCCAGACGCGAGTTCTGAGAAGATCCCCAGCGTCGCGCGCTGGGTGTCGAGCGGCAGCTTGGGGAATTTGACCAGGCTCGTGGTGATTTCGAGGGCGCGGTCGCCCGAGAGCCGCACCACACCCAGGCCGCCGCGACCCGGAGGGGTGGAAATCGCGACGATGGTGTCTTCGCTCACCATTAGGGAACCCGCTGATCAGCGGCGAGCGCGGTGTGAGGGAGGGTTGGCAGGGATAATCACCACCTTGCGCTCGGCTCCTGTTCCTTCGCTCTTCGTTAGGACCTGCGGGCGGTCCTTCAAGGTCAGGTGAATAATGCGCCGTTCGCGCGGGCTCATGGGGCTGAGGGTAAAAGGATCGCCGGTTTCAATCACGCGCTCCGCCGCCACCTGCGCGGTCAGGCGCAACTCCTCGTTGCGCAGCCGCCTCCAGTCCTGGCAATCGAAGGTGATTTTCCCGAGATGCTCCTCCTCCAGGCGGACCGCCTTCAACACCACGTATTCGATGGCGCTCAAGAGCGCGGCGTTCCTCTCCAGCAGGAGGTCAGCGTCCGGCCCGGAGAAATCCACCACGTATTCCGGCGCCTCCAGGTCATCCGCCAGGGGAGCACCTTTCTGAATAGAGAACCCCAGCTCGAAGCGGCCGTGTCGAGTCACCTCGTGGAGCAAGGATTCGATCAAAGGCAGATAGTTTTCGATCGCGTGTTCAGCGGGCGGGTGGTCGCTGTCCATGGCGAATCACTCCTTGGCCACTGCAGGCTTGCGAGGAGCGAGGAGGGGGTCCGGAGCACGCATATGGCGATTGATAAAAAGTTGCTGTGCGATTCCCACAATGTTGCCGGTAAGCCAGTAAAGCACCATGCCGCTGGGAAACCGGAAAAACATGAAGCCGAAGACGAGCGGCATGATCATCATCATGCGCTGCTGGGCCGGGTCGACAGTGGCCATGGGTGTCATGCGCTGCAAGATAAACTGGGTCACAACGATCACACTCGGCAAGATGTAGATCGGATCCTGTGCCGAGAGGTCTTTGATCCACAGAGTCCACGGTGCATGGCGGAGCTCAATGGCGAGGTCGAGCACGCGGTAAAAACCATAGAGGAAGGGAAGCTGCAGCAGCATGGGCAGGCAACTGCCCAGAGGATTGATATGGTGCTCGCTATAGACCTTCATGACTTCTTCGTTCATCTTCTGCTTGCGCGGATCGTTGAACTTGTATTGCTTGTACTTGTCCTGGATGCCCTTGATGATCGGCGAAACGCGCTGCATTTCCTGCGCGGAGCGGAGGCTCTTGAGTTTCAGGGGGAACATTGCCAGGTTGATGAGGACGGTCAGCAGGATGATAGCCCAGCCGTAATTGTGAATCCAGTGGTCGTAGATATATCGCAGCGCAATAAAGAGAGGCTTGGCGACAACGCTGAACCAGCCGAAATCCACTAGAGAATCCAGGGGAGGATTCACGGACTTGAGCACTTCCAGGTCTTTGGGTGCGACGAACAAGCGGAAGGCCAGCGGCTTCGGCTGCGTTTCCACCAGCGTGGCGGTGAGTGGCCGGGGCTTTTCCTTCTCGGTCCAATCGGGCGGGGACCACTCCTGCCGCGCGACACGGAAAGCCACTTGGTCGGGCGCATCGGGAAGGAAGATGTCCGCGAAATATTTGTCTTCCAGTCCCGCCAGTTGCAGCGGGCCGGGAATGACACGGGCTTCTTTCACTTTGCCCTGTCCCAAGGTGTTGAGGTCACCGAGCGAACCGTAAACCACTTGGCTGACGGATTCAATCACGGAAGGCGCCAGCGTATGATCACCGAAGCCGCCCGGCCAGGCGACGTCGATAGGCAGGTAATGTTGCCCGTCGAAGGCGCTGACCTCGGCTTTGACTGCGTAGCTGTCACCAAAAGAGAACTGTTTCTTCGCCTGAATCTTGCCGTCGCTATAAGTGAAAGTGAGATTAACGGGAGGGGCGAATTGGGTTCCAGAGAGCTTTGCGGGTTCACCTTGCGCGACGAGCTTGGCGGCCTCGGCCACGTACATCGCCTGGTTGAGCTGCGTCTTGAGCGCGGCGTCCGACACGCTCACGCTCATCGGGAAACCCAGCGTCTGGCAGGCCGCGACGTCGACGGTGTCGAGTAGGTTGTCCTTCGCGTCGCGATATCTCTTCAGCACCCAACTCTTGACAACGGCGCCCTGTGTCGAGAACGTCACGCGGTAGAGATCGTTTTCGACCATGATATCTTCCGCTTTGTTTCCTTGCGTGACCGGCAGCGCCACGCGAGACGCAGCCTGCTTCGCTTGCGGCCCCGAGCTCACCGCTGGCGCCGCTGCCGGCTGTCCTGGAGCAGTCGTCGCGGTCGTGGCCTTCTTCGGCTGCGGAGGCGGCTCCTTGACGAAAAAGACACGCCACAGGATCAGCATCACAAAGGAGAGCGCGAACGCTACGATTACACGTTTTTCTTGGTCAAGGCTCACGGTTTAAGTTCCAGGTGTCGGGTGTCAGGTGTCAGGTTCCCGATGGCGACTGTGTGATTCTTTTCTTCAGGCTCCTCGTTAACCCTGACAACATTCGACCAAGTTCCGCTGTCTCCGTCAAGACGACATCAAGGTCTCTCGACGCGACATACGAGAGCCTGCTGGCAATCAGGAGATGTGTCTCCAATTCCATCAACGAGCCATTGGCCATCGACAGATGGTGCAGGTAGTCGCCGAGATGGTCTCTGCCATGGCCCTCGGCAATGTTGGCTGGAACCGAGATTGCTGCACGTTGGACCTGCGAGGCCAGTCCATAGGCTTCACTCTTCGGAAAGCAAGCTGTGAGTTCGTAGGACCTCACGACCAAATCCATTGCCTTCTTCCAAACTTCCAGATCGCGATAGCTTCTAACCGTTGCTCTGCTCCGTTCAGTCATGATTGGAAGCTCACCCGAGTTCCCTGCCAGGTTCCGTGAGATCTGTCTTCGCCCTAACACCTGGGACCTGACACCTGGCACCTTCTTTCACGGCACCGGGTCGCAACCATAGGCGCCCCAAGGCCGGCAGCGCAGCAGCCGCCCGAGCGCCAAGCGTACCCCTCTCCACACTCCCCACTTCTCGACCGCCTCATATGCATAAGCTGAGCAGGAAGGGTAGAAGCGGCAGGCCGAAGGCATTGCGGGCGAGAGGCAGGCTTGATAAAAGCGAATCAATCCCAACACTACGAACCTCACGAGGCCCCCTGTGGCGAGGGCAGCGCAGGCTCGCCTGCCTGTGGAGGCAGGCGGGGAAACACTCGCAGCAATTCCCGCTGCAGCGCTGCGAAGGGGACCTTCGCCACCGTTTCGCGGGGATTCAGGAGAATATCCCAGCCCCCCGGAAGGTTCGCGCGGTTCAGCCGGAACACTTCGCGCACGCGCCGCTTCAGGCGATTGCGCAGCACGGCATTGCCCACGCGCGCCGGCACGGTGACCCCCAGACGGGAGTGCGGCAGCCCATTGGACCGAAAGAAGACCGTGCATAGTGACGTGCTCCGGCGTTGCCCTTCGTCGTAAACGCGCCGAAATTCGCTTCGGCGCAGCAGCCGGAAAGTCTTGGGGAAAGCTTGAGAGGTCAAACGAACTCTTTAGGGAATCAGGCGATGACGGCCCTTCTGACGACGGCGCCGCAAGACATTGCGACCTCCCGGAGTCCTCATGCGAATGCGAAAGCCGTGCGTTTTGGCGCGGCGCCGGCGGTTCGGTTGAAAGGTACGTTTCAAAGCGCAATGCTCCCCACTGTGATTTCAGGCCTAAAGCTGAACATCTAAAATACCCTGCACCAAGGAATTAAGTCAAGCAAAGCGCTGCGCGGGTCTTGACTCGGGGGGTGTAACTGTTCCCGATCCTCCCGCTTGGACTGGAATGCCTGTAGCGGACCACTCCATGTCGGGTGGGTGAACCCGGCAACCAACCCCGGATTCGCACAAGGGACAGCTTGGCGGGAAGCCCCGCTCAATCCCCCGCGGGCGGCGTGTGCCGCGTTAGACCTTCGATAATTAGAAACTGGCAGGTTTTAGGCCGATTCATTTAGGGAGTACTGAAGGGAGACTCGATGGACAGCGTGCTGCTGGGTGTCACTCGCATCGCCAATCGGGAAATCCAAGAACTCATTACAGTCGGATAGGCAGCACGGATAGCCTCCTCAGCGCTGTTGAAGGTCACTGCCGCGAGAAAGCATCAGCAGTCCAAGTGGAATCCGGTGAGCCGACGCGAAGGTAGGCGCCGAGCGAGTGCGTCAGGGTTCGTGCGAAGGTTTCATGCAACAGGCTTACAGAACGGAGTTGTTCCTTGGAGATTTGGCCGACTGCAGAGAATTGCAGGCGGTGAAGGTCCGGCGCGTGGCTGTGGTTTTTGGCCTTGCGGCCATGCCCCTGCGCAGCACGGGAGAGTGCGTCAATCTCATCCTGACTTAGAATCTTCTCCACGATGTCTCCATCGAGTTGGGATGGTTGGGGGGCGGGCCTACCAACCGGGGCGGGGATTTTTCAAGCAAATCGCGCATTTTCGCCCGCAGGCGAACGGAGGCGGCGGAATGGATCTGGGAAACGCGCGCCTCCCCCACCCCCAACACGGCTCCCACCTCTTTCATGGTGAGCTCTTCAAAGTAGTAGAGAGAAAGGACTTGGCGTTCTCTGGGCTGAAGTTCACCGACGGCGCGGGCGAGGAGCTCGCGGAGTTCTCCCTGCAGACAATTCGAAAAGGGTTCTTGATCTGTCCCCTCCGGTTTCGCCGCCAAACTTTCGCGTTCCTGGCCCGATTCGGTGAATTCGTCTTGCAGACTCCCGAGATCGAGTCCCCGCAGGTCACTCAACAGGCGCTGCAAATCCTTTAACTCCATCCCCAACTCGTCCGCCACTTCGGGTTCCGTCGCAGGTCGGCCCAGCCGTGCCCGAAGTCGCTGATGCGCCTCCTCCAGTTGGCGGGCCTTCTTGCGCAGCGGGCGCGGGCTCCAGTCGAGGTCGCGCAGACTGTCAAGGATCGCGCCCTGAATCCGGTACTTCGCGTAGGTCTTTAGCTCCACATTCTTGCTGGGGTCGTACTTGTGCAGTGCTCCAATCAGGCCCAGAATGCCCGCTTGCACCAAGTCGTCCAGTTGGATGTGGGAGGGTAAGCGATTATGAATCCGGCGGGCGATGTAACGGACCTGCGGGAGTTGCTCCAAAAGCAGGGGTTCCTGATCGGCAGATTCGAGGGGTGAGACGGACTCGTAGACTTTCATGGTTGCTTTCATGGGTTCTTCCCCTCTTCCATCATCGCGGGTCCCACACCGCCAGGGGGTCCAGCAGCCGCTTCCTTTGTGTCCCTTGCACTTGAGCGATGGCGGCCATATGTGCACGTCGAGAAAAAGCAAGTCGTTGTCCAAAGGAAGGGAAACCCCGGGGAGAGCTCGAAGGGTGAGGGAGCTGACTGGAACCCTTTGTGTTTCCAGGGTTTCCGGGCAGTCCGAGCCTGCCGCCAAACGCCCCGGGCAACACCCGTGCCAGCCCTGATAGTTCCAAATTGGGAAACACTCATTAAAGTGCATCAAGACGGCCCCGGCCCGATGCTGGGAGGAACAGGGATGGCGCGTCGTTTTGAAAGGCCTGGAAAGAAAAAACCGAGAGGGTGCTGGCGGCTATCGAGAAGAAAAGGAATACACCCCATGCGAGAAGGAACCACGGAAGGAGGAGAGGATCAAGCTGGTTGGTGGCGAGAAAGACATGGAACTACCGCGACTCCAGAAAGTCGGACGTTCTCATGCAGAGGCGGCTTTACGCCGGCACATGGTGAGGTAAACTCGCCGCTCTGAGTGCTGCGTGGAGGAATCCTTGGAAGTCCCCCACATTCCTAATTCATTTGTGACTCCCTTCGCGAAATCGCCCCGACGCGTCGGGGTCGAATAGATGTATGGTGGAACCTGGCCACCGCACCGATGCGAACCGAAAACCAGGCCCAACATTCGGGAATCCGCTGGACAGAGCCGACTACCTTCCAGATGCTCTGACTAGCTACAATTTGTCTGGCGGGGCACAAGTTGTGAGCAATATGCTGACTAATTGCTCAAGTTTCCTCTCTCCTGACCTCTGCCCTCGGCATTCAGGAGATCTACCTTCGGTTAACCGGAAATGCCCACGCGACAGGCGTGTTCTTCGGGGCGAGTCAACAAGCAGGAGGCTCGGCTTGAACGGGGTGCAGAAAAATTGAATCCTCAGAGCTCTAGAATCGCACCAAATAAGAGAACTTGACGAAGAACTGGCGGGCGTCGTTCAAGAAGCCGTCGGTATGGACTAGCTGCGTCCCGGTTGGAGACGTCAGGAGGTCTACGTTCTGGTGGTTACTGTTATACCCGACGTAGAGCGCTGTCCAGGGATTTACCAGGTAGGTGAACAGAAAATCGGCGTTGAAGTTCTTGGAGGTCTCTAGCGCAGTCAATGCGGGGTTCGCCAGCACGGAGTTGTACTGAAGAATCACACGCAAGGAGAGTTCCCGGTTGAACTGCCAGTTCCAGTTGGAGCGAATGATGTGGTTGTTGAAAATGCTCGCACCGCCGGCGCGGTCCGTAAGCCGTTCCAGAAGGTAGGAGTTCTCAACCCGCAGAGGCGTGAGCGGCCGAAAGATAATGTCGAGATTGGCGTCGGTCACGTTGCCCAGGACCGGCGGCAGCCCTTGGGGTGGATAAAAGTTAATTCCCGCGCCTCGCGTTAATTGCGCCGCCAAGCCCACTTGGGGCACGATTTGCGAGCCCACGTAGAAACCATTCTGCCGGTGGGAGAATGCCTGGTTCTCGGCCAGCGACGTGAAGTCCTTGGCCCGCAGGAGCTCGCGGTCGGCGGTTTGAAACACTTCAACATAGGTGAAACCCGGTAATTCAAACATCATGCCCACGTCGTGGAAGGCATCCAGGGGCGCCCCGCTGTGGTCCCACATCCGGTCAAGGAGGACCGAGGGACCCCAAGAGATCAGCCATTTACTCTCCGGCCGGAACTGATATAAGGCGTACTGGCTCACGTTGCGCATGTCCGTGCGCAGATTGGGGCCGGTAATGGTGCGGCTCCGCAGGAACGGCCTATTGATCTGGTTATCCGTCAGGAAGCCGAGGTCAGCGACGAACCCCGGGCTGCGGTCATCATATTCCAAATCGTAGTAGAGATGCTGACCCGTATGCCGAAGGTAACCCTTGTAGGCGGGCCCTGCCAGCCGGCTGCCGTCAAGAAGCCGAGTAGAACTGGTTACCCCCTGAAAGGCTGCCGCCCAATTGCTGCTCAGTTTAAAGTGGCCGTCCAACCCGCCGACCCGATTGAAGCTCCCGGCCAGTTCGCGGTCCGTGTAGACCACGCCCAACGTTGACCGCCGGGAAAAATCGCGCTGGAGGCGAAAGACGCCGACCGTCGCTTTTTGGCCGAAAAGGGGATCCCCGGCGGAGACGCTCTTGCCCGGCGCCTCATCGTCGGCGAGTAGGATGCCGAGGGAATAAGGACCTTTCTTGCCGGTGAGGCGAGCGCCAAACTGGGGATCGGCGATCCGCCGAGTGAAGAGAAGATTGATGGGAGTATTGAAGTAACCGGCGTTCTCAAGAAAGAATGGACGCTTCTCGGGAAAGTAAACCTCGAACCGCCGGTTTACAGTGATCTGCGGCTCGTCCGATTCCACTTGGCTGAAATCGGGATTGACCGCCGTGTCGAGTACGAAACTGTCCTTCAAGATGAATTTAGCATCCAGGCCCACTTGCGGATCCAACTTGTCGCTCTGGAAATGCACATTGTTAGGGTCTAGAGTATCTAAAGCCCGGTCGGAGCGAGCAAAAGCGTAGGGCACGAGTTGGAAGTTACGGCCAGGAGAGATCCCGCTTATTCCGTGCAAGGCGCCCTCTTGGCTCAACAAACCGTCCAGGGATAAGTAGACCCCTGGCCAATTGGTCTCTTCACTTAATCTCGGCATAACCCGCCAAAGAATGAGGCCCCAGGTCTGCTCGGCCGCGGGTTTGAAGCGCAGGCTGTCGAAGGGGATGGCCATCCAGACCACGTAGCCCTGTTCCGTGAGTTGGCCCTGGGATTGCCAGACCGTATCAAAGGAGAAGTCAGGCCCCTGCCCCTCTGTCCAAATGTTGTCCAATTGCACTCCTAACGGGTTCGACCAGAGTTGATAGGCCCGCCGCTGGTCGTTAAAGGTATCGAGATCCACCTCAACATAGTCGTCGTCGAAGATCTGGTCTCGGCGTCCCAGGCGCGCCCGGATCTTGCCGGGGTTGGAATCAAAGCAAACGAAGACGACATAGAAGTGCTTATCGTCATACCCGAGATAGGCGTGCGTGGCCTGCGTGGAGGGCTCGCCATACTTGGGAACGTACTGCCGGAAGTCCTCGATCTTGGCCATTTGTCCCGCAAGTTCATCGCGGGGCTTCATCTCCAGGAAGTCTTCGATTCTCGGCGGCGTCTGCACACGAGGGACATGCACCTCCGCCCGCGACCCGGCCGCTCCTGGGGCGGCCTGAACAGTGAGCAGAGAGAGTGCCCATGCATTCAGGAAGACCGGAAGAACAACCTTAAGCAGGAAATAACGGAGTTGAAAGCGCTTGCTGGAAGAACTCGTAACCCACGAAAGTGGCCGATCGTAAGTAGTCTTCGCCATCCCGAAGTCACAACTCGACGCTGCCAAGCGTCGGGTGTGCCGATTCTAGGGCATGGCTCCGAGCAAGTCAATCCATGCGGACGGCCAGGCAAAGACGGTGATCAGGTTGGCAAGGCCCATACCCAGATAAAACGCCTTGGGCTTGTCCGCATTTTTGAGACAAACCCATGCGCGCGCCGCACCGGGGAAATCCTTAGAAGGCTCCGATCCCCACTGCTTGCGCCGTGGGCTAAGGTCTTTCGCCCGCCACAGCGGGCTTACGTGCAGCGGGAACTTATAAAGTAAACGCTAAAGGAGACCACGCCCCAATCCTGCACCGTTTGGCCCAGGGCTGACCCCCTCCCGCCGCGGCGGGAGGGGATTTTGAGAGCTCCCCTCCTCCATTGAGGAGGGGGTTGGGGAGCGGTGGGTCTGGGACAAGAGCAAAGGTCAACGACCCCCTGGCCCCCGCCTTACTAAGGAGGGGAATCACGTGGACCATTCTCATGCTCGGTGGCGCGCCTCAGGCGCATTTCGTCTGTGCTGAGACAGAAAACTCTCACGATGCTGGAACAAACAAACGCCGCGTCATTGACGACCCATCCGAGAAGGTATAGCTTTTAGCCTCGGTTGGCGGACCCCGAGTGGTAAGGGGGGAAGATCAAGTGAACCGCACGGCTCAACAGGTTGCTGAGAAACGTACCGAGCATGTCATTCTGAGCCGTTCGCTGTCATCCTGATCCCGCCTTGCGGGAGAAGCATCTTTCTCATTTCGCTCAGGGTGAACTACGCGAAGAATCCCGACAGTTCTGGGTACCTAGTAAATGCGGGGATCCTTCGTCGTCCCGCAAGGCGGGACTCCTCAGGATGACAGTCGTCGGGAGTTATTCCGCAACCTGTCAAGAATGTGAACACCGCGAGACCGGTGCCGTGTGATGCGACTCACGAATTGGAGCTTATCCATGGACCACATTCCCAGCAGAAGGCAGTTCCTGAACCTCTTGGTGGGGGCTCCCCTGGCTCCTTATGCGTTGCGTGCCCTCGAGCCCCAGGCCACGCCTCCATCTAGCGCTTCGGAGCCGCGAGTGTTCCTGGCGCCGTTCAATTACCAAGGAGTACGTCTCGGGGATGGCAGGTTGAAGAAACAATATGATGCCACGCGAGACTACTTCTACAATCTCCCGGACGACGACATCCTGAAAGGCTTCCGGAAGAGAGTCGGCATGCCGGCCCCGGGGAACGACATGGGGGCCTGGGGTACGGAAGACACTGGGATGGTTTTTGGCCAATGGCTGAGCGGCATGGCGCGAATGTACAAAGCCACCGGCGACACGGCAATCCGCGCCAAGGCCGTCCGTCTGATGCGCGAATGGGCGAAGACGATCGAGCCGGACGGCACGCCTTACTATCCTACCTGGGCGAAGGAGTTGAGATTCTCTCACTACGCCTGGGACAAGCTGGTATGTGGCTTGGTGGATCTTTATGAGTACGGCGGCGAGAAGGATTCGCTCCCGGTGCTGGAGAGAATCACCGATTGGGCCATGCGGAACCTCGACCGCACTCGCAAGGTGGCCACCGCGGACGACTTTCAAGGAGTCTCTCCGGAGTGGTACACGCTATCCGAGAACCTTTATCGCGCTTACCGCTCAACTGGGAACGGCACTTACAGAACGTTCGGCGACTTGTGGCGCTACGATCACTACTGGGGAATGTTCAACGGGAAAGTCCCGCTCGAGCCGGCCCACTTCCATGCTTACAGCCACGTCAACACCCTGAGCAGCGCTGCCATGACTTACGCCCTAACCGGCGAGCCCGAGTATTTGCAGACCATCGTACACGCCTACGACCACTTTCAAGAGGTGCAATGCTATGCCACAGGCGGTTACGGCCCGGCGGAAAGGCTGGTAGCGCCGGACGGGGAACTGGGCAGGTCGCTCGAACGAGAGGCGAACACGTTTGAGACCCCCTGTGGCGCCTGGGCGGTTTTCAAGCTGGGCCGCTACTTGATCGAGTTCACCGGCGAAGCCCGCTACGGAGACTGGATGGAGAAGCTGCTCTACAACGGGATCGGCGCGGCGCTGCCCATGGCGTCCGCAGGGAAGACCTTTTACTATTCGGATTACCAGCTCGGCTCCGACACCCCGATCGCTTCAGCGCGCAAAGACTACTACTGGGACCCCTACCCGTGCTGCTCCGGCACGTACATTCAGGGGGTGGCGGACTATCACAACATCATCTATTTCCAGGGCGAGCACAGTTTGTGCGTCAACTTGTTTGTGCCCTCCACGGCGACCTGGAACCTCGACGGACGCGAGATCCAGGTCGAACAGGAGACGGCCTACCCGGAGTCGGATACCGTCACGCTGACCATCCGCCTACAGAAGAGCGTCCCGTTCAAGCTTGGGTTCAGGGTGCCCGGGTGGTCGCAGGGGGCGACGTTGAGCGTAAACGGCAGCAAGCTCGATGTGCTCGCCCGCCCCGGTTCGTGGGCCACCATCGAGCGGGCGTGGAATGCCGGCGATCGCGTCACGATTCAGATACCGATGCGACTCCGCCTTGTGCCGATTGACAAACAGCATCCGCAACGAGTTGTCTTGATGTACGGCCCCGTGGTCTTGGTCCAGGATGGACGCTACACGCAGCGACTGACCCGCGTGCCCGGCGGGGGAGATCTCTCAGCAGGGATAACCCGCGTCGGGAACCAGCTGCAATTCCGGGTAGCAGCCCAGCCGGAAAGTATCTTCAGGCCTGAATGGGGCGCCTTCGTGCCCTTCCACGAGGCGGGGCAAGGATTCCCGTACCGCATGTACTTCGATCTCGTCTAGTCCTTGTGGGGCGTGCTGGTAACGTCCGGAGGCCGAGACCTCTTAAGGACACCCGTCTTTTCCATGCGCCGTATAACGTCGGTGGCTTTTGCCGCGAAGCGGCCTTGGGGCTCGGCGCGGAGATAGGCCTGCAGCTCCGCGTAAGCGTCGGCATAAGCCTCCTGCCGCGTGTAGACGTCGGCCAGTCGGACGTGAATCTCCGCCGGGACCTCGGAGCTCATGGACTCCGCCCGGAGATACTCCTGCTCGGCTTGCTGGTATTGCCCCAGACCGCATTCGGCGGCAGCAAGTTGGTAACTGAGCTGCCAGGAGCCCGGGAAATGGCCGATGACCTTTCTCAGGTCCGCTGCGGATTCGGCGAACCTTTTCTGGTGATTCAGGAGAATGCCGAGTTGGACGTGAACCTCGTGGAAGCCCGCGTCGCACTCGACGGCTTTCCGGAAGGCGCTTTCGGCGGCCGCGTTTTCACCCTGGAGTTCGAGCGTCATGCCAAGACTCGTTTGGGCGCGCGCATAGCAGGGGTACTCCGCCACGGCATTCTCGAGATGTCGACGAGCTTCCGGCAGATTTTCTTTCTGAAACGCCCGCTGGCCCTTTTCATGCTCCTTGCGTGCCTTCTTGGGGGCGCTCAGGTCGGTTATCGACACCATCGCACCCTTGGACTTGGCCTTTCCCAGGGAGGTGAGCGTAATCGTGATGAGGTACCGGCCGTCACCGCGGCGCACGTCGAGCCACTGCTGCTGGGTCTGAAAGCCATCGGCCGTGACCGTAAGGCGGTAAGCCTTTCTTGAGAGGTTGATGAACCTGAATTGCCCCCTGGAATCGGCGGGCTGGTCGGCCACCACTTGGCCCTCTTGGGTCTCCAGATGCAGGTTGGCAGTCTTGGCGGGGGGCATGCCGCGGTCGGTCAGAACTTGCCCTTCCACAACAAAGGTCTGCTGACAGAGCCCTGGGGCAGCACGGAACAAAAGGAGGAAGGAAAGAAGCCCCGCCCACGCCGTCGCCAAGGACCACAGACGCTGGTGCCCCATGGGTAACCTCCCGTGGCCACACCGCGTGACGCACACTCCGCGCCTCGCCGGCGTCTAGACTGTCCGGACTATACTTCACCCACACCTATGAGTCCAGTCAGAAACCGCAGATCTCGACCAGGAGGTTTGGGCTACGAACCTCAGGTTGTTGATGACTAAGCCGGCAGCGCGGTCGGGCCGCGGTGGGCTTCGGCTCTTTCTGAGACGGGGTCAGGAACTGCGGAGTGCGAAAGTAACCTCGCGCAACACACTTTTCGTTTAAGATAGCGGAAACTCAAGGTGCGAATGGACGGCGGCTCGTGCGCTGGTGTGACGGCTCGACTGGAGGGCATAACATGAATCTCAGACGGCGACAGCTCTTTGCGAAAAGTGGTTTCGGATTGCTCGGTGCCGGCTTCATGTCCCGCGTGGACAGAGTGGCGGCAATGCAACCGTCACCGACCTCACTCACCGCACGCGTGAAAAAGGAAGCGAGCGGCAACAGCGCGAAGATGCTGCTGCGGCTGACCCCGGGGGAGGAAGGGCCGCCCGAGCCCGCAAAGTTCGACCGGCTGCCACTGGAATGGAACAAGCAGACCGTCAGGCGCTTCAAGCAGAAGCTTGCTGAGCGTGGCGTCGAAGCTTTCCTGGTACGCGACCCCCTCAACATCATCTACCTGACCGGATACTGGCATACCAAGACGGAACGACCACAAGCGACGTTCATGAACAGGGACGACATGGATCCCTGGTTCTTTTACCCCGCACTCGACCGCGACCTGGTGCGCGGCTGGTGGTTCGGCAACGGCCTGATGTATTTCGATTTCCTCCATGCCGAGGGCGCCTTTCCGAACGAGGGAAAAGTCGTGCAAGGGAAGACGGTGGATCTCTTTAAGCTGATGCTGGAAGGCATCAAGAAACGCGGGATCCAGGGGAAGAAAATCGGCCTGGACGGAGAACTCTATCCCTCGGAGAGCGCCAAGGCCACCGAAGTTCTTCCAGGCATGGAGTGGGTCAACGTCGGTGACCTGCTCCTCGACATGCGCATCGTGAAGACTCCGGAGGAGCTAGCACTGTGGCGAAGGGCCTACACTTACTTCGATCGCGCTCACGCGTTTGCGCGAGATTACATCCTGACACACGGCACCGACATTACGGATTACGAAGTGAAGATGGCCACCGAACTCTGGATCAATGACCAGCTCTATTCCGAGCTGAACCTGGCCAATGGGGCGCCCGACCACGGCGTCAAGAGCGGAGTCGAGCTAGGGGTTCGCGCGGGGCCGGTGACGGCCTATCCCCATCCCAACCAGCCTTACTACAACCGCATCGGGCGCAACATGGCCCTGCAAATCTCCGGGGCTGCGCAGATCGGCGGCTGTGGCCACGAGAACTACCGAATGTTCATCATTGCGGATGCGGCCGGGCAGTTTGATCCGCACATGCGCAAGTTGTGGGAAGTAAGCCAGCGCTGCTGCGACATGCAAGTGGAATTGCAGGTCGAGGGGGCCACCTGCTCCAGCCTGGCGTACAAGATTCACCAATACCAGGTGGAACAGGGAGTCCAGAAATACATCTACCATCGACCCGCTCACGGCGCGGGCATGGAGGGCCATCAAGCTCCGTACCTGGCGCTGGGCGATTACACCGTGCTGCAGCGGAACATGTGCTTCTCGGAAGAACCCGGGCTGTTCGATCCCGAACACGGGTGCGGCTTCAACTGGAGCGACACGGTCGTTACCGGAGTGAAGTCCGGCTACCGCATGAGCCGCGTGCCTTATTCCAAGGAGTGGTGCTGGATCAAGTTGTAGGAAGACAAGGTTGGTGGTCGGGTCTACTTTCGAGTCTTGACCATCGGTTGCCGACGATGGATCATGCCAACCTCAGGCTGCGGTTCTCAGATTTGCCTCAGATGGGGGTTTTCCCATCCCCAAGGAGAAATGTTCCGGCCGAAGTTCCGGTCGTTCCTCGGCCAGGATGAATGCTCGCTCGATCACTTGGCGCAGCTCGCGCACATTTCCCGGCCATGCGTGCTGCTCAAGAGCCCGCGCCGCCTGCGGCGAGAAAATCTTGGCAGGAACATGTGCTTCCTGGCAGAAGAGATTTAGGAAGTGGCTGCTGAGCGGCGCGATATCTTCGCGGCGCAGACGCAGGGGATCGATCTCAATAGGGAATACCAACACCCGATAGTAAAGGTCTTCGCGGAAGCGTCCTTCTTTGACCAGCCGCGGGAGGTTCGCATTGGTGGCGGCGACGACGCGCACGTCCACATGCAAGGTATCAGGGCTGCCCAGCCGCTGGATTTCTCCCTCCTGCAAGAAACGGAGGATCTTGGCCTGCATCGAAAGAGGCAAGTCGCCGATCTCGTCCAGCAGAACCGTTCCGCCTTGCGCCATCTGGACCCGGCCGAGGCGCGACTGAAAAGCTCCTGTAAACGCGCCGCGGTTATGGCCGAACAGCTCCGCCTCCAGCAAAGGCTCGGGAATGGCCGCGCAGTTGACGACCACAAAGGTGCGCTCGCGCCGCGGGCTTAACGCGTGCAGGGCACGCGCCACCAGTTCTTTCCCTGTGCCGGTTTCGCCGGTCAGCAGGACGGTGGTCTGCCGCGCAGCCACGAGTCGTGCCAGGCGATACACGCGGCGCAGCGACGGGCTGTGGCCTGTCATACCGGGCAAGGGTTCGGAGTCCTCCACCGACGCGGGGGAGCGCGCCAGGGGGCGCAGGACCGGTTCTTGCAGTTCGGCCGGAATGCGCACCTCGCGGGAACTCTGCAGCAGATGAAACAGCTCGCTCGAGTCAGACGCCAACCCCGGGCTGTCGCCGGCAGAGGTCTTCACGGCCTGGGAGTCGAGCACCAGGATTTCCACATCCGGGTGGCGTGCGCGAACCATGCCGACGAGTTCACGCAAATCCAGGTCCGGCAGGCATCGATCTAGCAACAAGGTTCGGCATTTGCCTTCCTCCAGCAACGCGAGAGCCTCCGCGCCGCCGCAAGCTTCCTCCGCAAACCAACTGCGTGCCGCGAGCTGCTGGAGAATCCGCTGACGAAAGAGCGGGTCGGGGCTTGCCACAATGGTGGAGAGGTGATCCTGGCAGACACTGTCAAGGGCACTGGTTGTCATCATCTCCTCGTTGGGTAAGCTCTATTTTTGCCACGGCATTCTTAAATAGGGATTAGCTCAAGATTAAACTTTTCTAGGTCGAAGGGACGGGCAGGCTTCAGCTTCGACTGGGGGCGGTGAGCCATCCCATGCCTTGGGCAGAGGAGTTTCATGAGTGAATTCCAGCTTCAGGTTGCGGGTGCCAAGGGAAAGCGCGCGTGAATACGGCCGGCGTCAGGCCCTTCGGCCACGATTTCGAGCCTACCTCCCAGGCCCTCCACCAGACGCCGGTTGATAGCCCAACCCATTGCGCCGGTCTTGACTGCGTGAGAAAACAGCAAGCCAGGGTTGGCGATATCCTCCAGCACTTTGACCTGCAGGTACTGCAAGTCCAAACGCGGAGGCAGCAGCGACACAAGAGCTTCTCCGTCAGACGCCGAGATCTCCGTCTCGAGCACCCCTCCTCCGGCGCTGCTCTGAATCACCCAGGCAAGCAAGCTCTGAAGCGCTTCGCGGAGACGGCCCGGGTCGACGCAAATGTTCGCGGTGCCCTCCGCCGTGAGTTGAAATTGGATTTCTCGGGCTTGCGCCAGTCCCTGCACTTCCGCCTGCATCTCGCTCACGATCTGTTCCAGGGCGACACTCTGAGGGGGACCTGCCGGGGCACTGGATTCGGCAAGAGCACGTAGCGAGACAATCAACTGCACCAGGTGGTCGACGAGCTGCAGCGACTGTTCGAGTACGGACCGGTATTCCGACACCGAGCCTATCCCCAGAAGCGCCAACTCCATCCCGCCGCGCAAAGCGGTGACGGGCTGGGCCAGCCGATGAGCCAGCGCTCCCAGACAGGCGCGGCAGCACTCGGAAGCCGCCTGGCTTCCCGGGGAATCGTGGGCGGGGGTCACTGTTGGTGGCAGCGGGTTCCCACCCCCGGGGGTTTCTCTCGGCGGCAAACTGCCGGTGTCGGCTGCCGGCAGTTCCGGTCGAACCAGCTTCACTTCGTTCGGCATGGTCTCAAGCCTCATCCCCGATGTGGTAGCCAACGCCCCGAACCGTGCGGATCAGCTTGTGCTCGTGGCCGCTCTCAACCTTCTTGCGCAGGTAGTTGATGTACACGTCCACGACGTTGGTCATAGTATCGAAGGTGAGATTCCACACGTGTTCAATGATCATGGCGCGAGTCACGCAACGACCGGCGTTGCGCATCAGGTACTCGAGCAAGGCGAATTCTTTGGGCGTCAGCTCGATCGCTTGGCCGGCGCGCTTCACGGTCCGTTCCACGCGGTTCAATTCCAGGTCGCCCACCCGCAACACGACCTCCGCGGGCTGCGCGGCCCGACGCAAGAGCGCTCGCACCCGTGCGGAGAGCTCGCTGAAGGAGAAAGGCTTGGTGAGGTAGTCGTCGGCCCCCAGGTCCAATCCCTTCACCCGGTCCTCGACGCGGTTGCGCCCGGTCAGAATCAGAACGGGCAGGGCAGGTTTGGATTCGCGGATGTGTTTCAGCACATCCAGGCCGTCCACGCGGGGGAGGGACAGGTCGAGGACCGCCAGGTCATAATCGAATTGGTTGACCATGAATTGCGCTTCATCACCGTCCTGAGCGACATCCACGGCGTATTGCTCGGCTTCCAGACCCTTCTGAACAAAACTGGCCACCGGTTTATCGTCTTCAGCTATGAGGACACGCATCGTCTCACCCTCATTCCCATTGTGACTGCGAGAAGCGAAACTCGGCCGGGGGCCGGTCTGGCTTCTCTCATGAAGGACTCACCTTCATTAACCACAACTTATTTCGGCGGGACGGATCTAAAAGTTGAAGAAATTTCCAACAAGGCCCCCGGTTGGCGAGCGTAGGTCGTAGGAACCATGGCAAATTCGGTGCCAGCCAATTGCTCGGCGCCCGAGTCCGCTGGTCCCGTGCCTGCCTGGTTAGGTCCTTTTCGGAAGCGTTCGCAGTCAACCAAAGCGCCGTGTGGGCAGAGCGGGTTCGGGGCTTCCTTGGGCGGTCACGGGACTGGTCCGAAGGAGGAGCATTCAGAACCAGCCCAATCCTTCGCATTTGCCTGGAGTTGAAAAGATAGATACCTCTCTCCGTTAAACAGATAATTAACCGCGTCGATAGATGATTCGGGGAGGATTGGAAGCTACTGCCATGGAACGTGATTATTGCGATGCATCTAAGCACACCTCGGCGGGTGTAGTGGAGTTGCGGACAACCTGGCGCATGTTCTACACCTCCACGAGCGGCTCGCCGGACATGCTGTTTATAGTCCTCACCCCGTCGTACGGACGGCAACTTGAGCTGCTTCCTGGATCTCCTGCCCACCATCCTTCAGGAGAGTGAGACATCCGACACCCACTGAAGGGACTTCAGAACAGGGCCGACTTAACCCCTGGGGGAGAAATTCCTGGCTCAGGCCGGGGCCAAGTGCTGACTCGGGCCGGTGCAGCCGTCCGCGTGGAAAAGGCATGATTACCCGATTGCTTCCGGAAGTCCTGGTGGTGGACGACGATCCCGCCGTCCGCTAGTCATTCGCAGGGAACCCGGCTGAGTAAAACCGCTTCCCTCCCGTTCTCGACGGATCGGGGTGAAACTTCCCGCTTTCTTCCTGCGGTTTCCATGGGCTCCCTCCTCCGGGGCTTCGTGCGCGAATCTTTCACCCCACCTACCTGATAAGGATTAGAATGTGCCCCGTACCGTCGGGGCGTTGCCAGCCCGCGCTCGCGAGTCTACATCTAAGGAGGGCCACCTTGAAACGCGCCGCCCGTCTGCTGCTTGGATTCATTCTTCTCTCGCTGCTTTTCCTCTCTGCCCAGTCCGGCCGGCCTGCTGAGGTAGGCAAAAAGCTGTTGACGCTCCAGGAGGTCATCCAGGCCGACCGCATCGTCGCGCCGGGAATCTCCGCCCTGCGGTGGCGCCCCGGCGGCAAGCAGGTGACCTTCGTCCGCCCCGGGGTGCCGGGGAAACGCGTAGATTCCCGGCCCCCGGCAAGCTCAGGGCAAGCTCCAGCGGGGGTCCATGCGGATGTTTCCACGCTCTGTGCGTACGACTTGGAGCATCACACCGAGAGGGTGCTCTTCGATCTCTCGGATCGCAAAGAGAAATTTGACCTCAAATCTTACCAGTGGTCTCCCCGAGGCGACGCGATCCTGCTGGAAGGCGAAAACGATCTCTGGCTGCTGAATCCCCAAACCGGAGGACTGCGGCGACTGACCCAGGATGCAGATGTGGAAGAAGTTCCGGCTTTCTCTCCGGCGGGTGACCGGATTGCGTTTGTGAAGAAGCACGACCTCTATGTGCTCGACCTCGAGAGCGGCGCCGCGCGGCGACTGACGCGCGATGGCAGCGACACCATTTACAATGGCCGGCTCGACTGGGTCTATGAAGAAGAGCTCGCCAACCGCTCCACGGCGCGCGCCTATGAATGGTCGCCGGACGGCAAGCGCCTGGCTTACTTGCGGCTCGACGATGGCCCGGTTCCCGACTATCCCATCACCGAATACCTCGACACACACGTGCGTCTGGTTCACGAGCGCTTTCCGCAAGCTGGCGATCCCAATCCTCTGGCGTCGCTACACGTAGTCGCCTGGGAGGATGCTGCCGCGGAACCCGCCTCCCTCACCCTAGATGCGAAGCAGGTGGAATACCTCGGTCCCAGCTTTACCTGGACGCCGGACGGCACAGCCCTCTGTTTCCTGGCGATCAACCGCGCGCAGAGTCAGGTCAGCGTGCATCGCTGGGACCCGGGCACGGGGAAGGATCACGTCCTGCTCGTGGAAGAAGATCCCTCCTGGGTGAATTCCCTCGAGCCTCCACACTTCCTGAAAGGCGGCCGCGAGTTTCTGTGGGTTTCCGAGCGCGACGGATGGCAGCACCTCTATCTCTACTTGGCGGAGGGAAAGCTCCTCCGGCAGATTACCCGCGGCACGTGGATGATCGACCGGCCGATCTTCCAGGAAGCGCCCCTGTTCCAGTTGGACCCACAGGAAAACTGGGTCTACTTTGCCGCTACCAACCCGGATCCTCGCGAAAGGCAGCTCTTCCGCGTTCACCTGGATGGCAGCGGCTTGGAGCGAATCACGACGGAGCCGGGATCGCACACGCTTGACCTTTCGCCGGATGGCCGCTTCCTGGCCGATACATTTTCCACGGCAGACACGCCGCCGGTGACGCGTCTCGTGAATTCCGACAGGACGCTGGCCGCCACGCTCGATTCCCCCGCTAATCACCTCGCTGATTATGCGTTGGGCAAGCGCGAGTTCCTGGAAGTGAAGGCCCACGACGGCGCCACGCTTTATGCCGAGCTGCTGAAGCCCGCCGACTTTGACCCCACGCGCAAGTATCCAGTGATCGTCGATGTGTACGGAGGGCCGCACATTCAGCTTGTTCAGAGGCATTGGGAGAATTCCAGCCTCTTGGATCAGCTCCTGGCCCAAAACGGTTTTCTCGTGTGGACGCTCGACAATCGTGGTTCCTGGGGGCGCGGCCATGCGTGGGAGTCCGTGATTTTCAAAGACATGGGGAAGCACGAACTGGAGGATCAACTGGCCGGCGTCGAATACCTGAAGTCGTTGCCCTACGTGGATGGCGCGCGCATCGGCATTCGTGGATGGTCCTACGGCGGGTACATGACGCTTTATGCCCTCACGCACGCCCCGGAGGTTTTCAAGTGCGGCGCAGCGGGAGCGCCGGTCACTGCCTGGAAGTTCTACGACAGCATCTATACCGAGCGGTACATGCGCACACCTGGCGAAAATCCCGAGGGCTACAAGAACGGGTCGCCCCTCGAGGCCGCCGCGAACCTGCGGGCCCGGCTGCTGATCATCCATGGAACGTCGGACGACAACGTGCATATGCAAAACACCATCAATTTCCTGGACGCGCTCATCCGCGCCGGCAAGCCCTACGAGCTCCATTTGCAGCCCGGACAGAAACACGGCTTCCAGGGAGATGTTCCGCGCACCTACGTCGATCAGCGCATCCTGGACTTCTTCAAGCAGAACCTGTGAAGAGCGAGTTCAAGAAGTTGAAGAGTTGAAAGGGCTAAAGGCTTAGCTTTTTCAACTTTTTCGACCCTGCCTGCACAGGCAGGGTCTTCGACTGGTTTGACGGTACTTTGCGGCCTGTGCGGCGCAGAGCCAGAGAAAGGCCGCAGACCTCGGAGAAACGAGGGCTGCGCTACGGCCCTTGAAACGCACCTGGAGGAGATCGTGCCAAACACACGAACATCAGGCGATCCTCTTCTGCTCGAGATGCTCGATCAGGCCTATGAGCGCCGGGCGTGGCATGGGCCGAATCTCCGGCAGTCGCTGCGCGGAGTCTCGGCCAAAGCGGCGGCGTGGCGGCCCGCGCCGGGCCGGCACAACATCTGGGAAATCGCTGTGCACGCGGCGTATTGGAAGTATTCCGTGCGTCGCCGCTTGCGCGGCGAAAAGCGCGCCTCGTTCGCACTCAAGGGAAGCAACTGGTTCAAGCGCCCCGTGGCATTGAGTGAGAAGGCTTGGCGCGCGGACTTGGTACTGCTGGAAGCGGAGCACCGAAAGCTGCGCGCGGCGGTGGTCGCTTACCTGGCGGGCAAGACGCACCCGCTGCCGGCGTGGCACACCTTCGGTGTAGGGTTTCACGACATCTACCACGCGGGCCAAATCCGCCTGCTGCGCCGGCTGCAGACCGGGAAGAAGTAAGCCGCAAACGGGATAGCGCCCGCCGCGGCGGGCCCTGCCCCGCTGTTCAGTCCTCAGAGAAGGTGGCCTTGCAGGGGCGGGAGGGCTGGCGCGGCTTCTTACGTGTGCGGGCCCCGCTCCGAACCTGTGGGAATCCCGGGCGCAGTGGTGGCTGTTCCACGCGCCGACTCCAAGCGACGGGCCACCACCGATGCAGAGGGTCGTAGCTGACTGTTCTTGCAATATTTCCAGTATTTAGTCATTTGTAGCCGAACCCGAACCTTACCCAACGACGCCCTCATCTCCTTGAGAATAAAGGGAACAGCTACCGGCAGGCGCAATTTGATCCCCTTCACCCGTAGCCTCTCCTGAGGTCGGCGGGTGGCGGGTAGCACCGCGCGAGAGGAACGCGGCCGCGAAGAGCAGGGGGCTGAGTGGGCTCACCCCAAGCAACTCCCGGACGCAGGAGAGGCCCCCTCCTCCCTCCGGGGCTAGCCTCGCTTGACATCACGCATGCTTTTCCTTACACTTCCGGTACAGTAGGGGTTTGCCCGTCGGCGGCGTCATTGGGGGATGATCCGCCTGCGCCAGTCGTTGGTGAGCCAAGGAGGAAAACTGTGCGTCGAATAGCTTTCGGTTTTGCCGTAGTGTTTCTGGCAGCCTCGGCAGTCGCCGCCCTAGCCCAAGAAACTCAAACAACCCCGTTAGCATCTGTTCTTGCGGCCACGCGTTCACAGGCGGAATGTACGGGCTTCATCGCCAGCCCTTCCGTGCCCGACGACCTGTTCGTGGTAGATGGGGAGGATGACGATTTCCACTCTGTGGTCCGCTCCTTCTCAGCGGGCGATTCGATTTTTATTTCCAGTCGCGGCGGGCAGGACTTCGTCGTGGGCACTGAGTATTCGGTGGTCCGGCGGGCTAAAGATATCTTCCGCACGCGGCGGTACTCGCGCCAGGGATGGGATCTCAATAGGCTGGGGAAACCTTATGAGGATATTGGGAGGGTTAAGGTGACCCATGAGACTCCTTTTGGAACCGTGGCGGAAGTCGCCTTTGCTTGCGGACCGATTCTCCCCGGCGATCTCTTGGTGCCTTATCAACCTCGCCCCATTCCGGAGTATACAGTCGGCAAGCAACTTGACCGCTTTGCGCCTCCGGATGAAAACAAACAGCACGGAATGATCACTGCTGCCCTCAATAACTATGGCTATGCGGGAGAGAGAAACGTTGTCTACGTGAACTTGGGTGAGGATGTCGGGACCAAGCCCGGCCAGAGGTTCCGTATCATCAAACCCCTTCCTGCTCACCCCACGGGGTTTCTGCGAAGTGAGCGAACGCCGCCGGAGACGGTGGGAGAGGCGGTCGTCCTTTCTGTACAGGCGAATTCCTGTGTGGCAATCATCGTGAACAGTGTTCGCGAAGTCTCCGCAGGGGATGCCGTCGAGGCGGAATAATCTGACTGGGCCCGTGACCGCCTAAGGAAGTCCCGAGCCCGTTCTACCCACGCGACGCTTTGGTTGACTGCGAAAGCTTCCGAAAAACACCCAACCAGGCGGGCACGGGACTAGCAAACGACCGGTCCGGTCGGCACCCAAAGCAGTGGCGGCGTTGGGCGGAAAGCCCTGGTCTCGGCGGGGTTGTCGTCGGGACGGCGTGGGCCCGGCATTGTGCCGCCATCGATCTACAAGGGACCGCTAGGTATCGCTCGCAGGCTTCTCGCACGGATGACGAGTGCGGGCGACTCGGCGACGACGCTCAGCCCGCAGAGTGAGAAGAACGGGCGGGGTCAGGCTCCTCGAAAACTTGCGCGGTAAAGGCTTGAATGGTGGCGCCGTGCCGCCACGCGTCAGAGGGTAGTCCTGCCTTCAGACAGGTTTCTTCCAGGAATTGCTCCCGGTTCCAGTGCCATTCCACCGCAACTTGAGGCAACAAGAGGCCACGCTGGGCCCCGCGAGAGATGAGGAGCCCGTGTCGCCCGACCTCGATTTTCTCGGGCGCAATCTCCGCGAGCGGCGAAAGGACAGAAATTTCCAGGCTCAGTTCGAGGACCTCCTGGGGAGCAACAGGAGGGAATCGCGGATCGTGGAGCGCCGCTGCCACAGCGCATTCGCGGACGGTGGTGTAGAGTGGTTTCACCGCCTCCACGTAGCCAATACACCCCCGCAGACGTTTGCCTTTCCGCAAGGTGACAAAGGCGCCGCACGGCTGCCGCAGCGCTTCCACGGGCTCCTGGACCTCCGGAAGTCGATTCCGGTGGAGGTACTTCACGATGGCTTCTCGCGCCATCCGCAGAAGGGTTTGCTGGTCGGCTTTAGTGAGCGGCAACATCCTTCTCTTCCGGTTCCTTCTCGTCGGCCCGGATAACCATCGGGCGACGTGAGGCGCGGCGTTTCACGCGCACATCCAGCCGCTTCCAGAAATACAAGAAGTATTGCACCGCCGAGGCTACCGCAAACAGCACCACCATCCACAACAAGACTTCGCCGAGAGGGTGCACAGCAGGATACCGGTGCTCCAGAACGATGACGGTGATCGCCACCACTTGAAACACCATCTTCGTTTTACCCAGCTCGGAAGCTTCCAGCACCCAACCTTCCGCGGTGGCGATGGACCGCAGGCCTGAGACGGCGAACTCCCTTCCCACGATAATGACCACCATCCAGGCGGGCACGAGTTGGAGTTCCACCAGGGAGATGAGGGCGGCAGAGATCAGGAGCTTGTCAGCAATGGGATCCAGCAAGATGCCCAGCGTGGTGATTTGGGCGCGTTTCCGGGCCAGGTAACCATCCAGCAGGTCCGTAACCGCGGCGAGCAGAAAGACTCCCACCGCCCACAAGTCCATGTTCTCGCCCTTGGTAAGCAGCAGAACGACCACGAGAGGTACGAAGAAGATCCGGAGCAGGGTAAGTGAAATGGGGAGATTCATGAGCTTTCGAACCCAGCCCTCATTAGGCAGGAGTCGCACGGGCCCGGCCGCCGTCAATATCGGGGGCCAGAAGAAGGGGTGCTCCAACGCCCTCGCACCACTATAACGAACGCCCCAGAAGGTGTCAACGCAATCGACTTCATGCGAGAATCCCCCCGAGCTGCGGGATAACAGGTTCGGGCGACTGCCCGGGGCCCAGGATTTTGGGCTTGTAGGAACGGTATCCCCGGAGCCGCTAACTTTTGGGGCCGCCGCTGAGCAGGTCCTTGGCGGACTTGTCGAGGACGAGGGTGCGAGTGGGGAAAGGAATCTCGATACCCTTTTCTGGAAACCTCTTCACGATTCGCTTCCTCAGCTCGCTTTGGACCGCGTATTGATCCTCGAACCGGCGGAGCTGCACGTTTAACGAGAAATCGAGCGAGGACTCGCCGAATCCTGGGATGAATCGGACGCTCGGCGCGGGGTCAGAGAGCAACCCCTCCAGGCCACCTTGGATCGCCTCTTGGGCGATCTCGAGCAGGACCTTCTCAACCCGGCTGGGATCTGTGCCGTAAGCCACACTGACCACCAAGGTGTAACCCATGCGAGTCTGCGGCACGGAGTAGTTGGTTATAACCGCTCGAGCAAGGAAGGAGTTCGGAATCACGACGTAGTTGTTGCCAAGCGTCCGGAGCGTCGTGGACCGCCACCCAATCCGCAGCACGTGCCCTTCCTGATTGGAATTCAGCTTGATGTAATCTCCCGGACTCACGGGCCCGTCGGCCAACAGATACAGGCCGGAAAAGAAGTTGCTCAGGGTTTCCTGCAAAGCCAGCGCCACGGCCACGCTGCCCACACCCAGCGTGGTCCAGATTACGGTCAGGGAAATGCCCAGGTTTTCCAGAAAGATGATGATCGCCAGCAGGGCGAAGACCGTGCGGATCACAAATGTGGCGGGCTGCGTCACCCGTTCCAGGGCGGGGTTCTTTTGGCTCACGCGGCGCAAGCCGAGAATCAGAACCTTGGCGGGAAAGTACGCGATCACCAAAAGAACGAGTGCCATGATGAGCTTGGAACCAATCCGCTCGTACTGCCTGGGCAGGGTGAGTGATTCCAGGCCGATGTAGAGGCCCGAAAGCACCAGTAAAGGAATCGGTAGAGATTCGAGGAACGAGAAGAGGAGTTCGCCCCGGCCGTTGCGAAACTTTCTCGTCCAATGGTGGAGGACTCGGTTCAGAACAAAGCCCAGTAGCAAGGAGCTGATGATCAAAGTCCCGAACAGAAGTGTATAGAAGACGTTATGGCTGACGTGGAGTGTCCTTGCCAAGTCCTCGAGCATGGCGTGTTCTCCTCGGGCAGTGAACAAGAATCCAAGATACCCCGCCGAGCCCTCACACGGCAACCGGCTTTCGCTTCCCGAGCTGCGGGGCCGGAGGCCCCGGGGTGACTCCGCGGTGGCCAGGGGGCGTTGTCTTCTGGACACTCATCCTCGCCGGCGGCGGGATCTCCTGCCAGCGCAGGGCACAGCCCCGGTATTCGATCGCCAGGGTCCCGTCCCGCCCTTCACACACCTCTACTTGGCTCTTCGCCGGCGCGTCGCTGCGCCGCACCTGTGGAATGCGCAAGAACCTGCGCCGCTTGGCTGAAACCAGCGCGATAACATCCTTTCCTTTCAATAACATTCAAGGCTCGCTCCGATAAGTGGTTTATTTTTCTTCAACATTCAAGGTTCACAGTGAGTTTGAGCCAAGTCAATTTTGTATCTCATTTGTTTTCGTCAACATTCAAGGTTATACCTGCATTTTAACATCCTTTTTTCTTTTCCCAGCCTAGCCTATGAGAGTGTTTTCTAACCGCCCTATTTTCAAGTATTTGGTTCTTTGCTACGGCCGTCACAATTCACCTGATTCTTAGCTAAATTGCTGTGTTTTCATTAACATTCAAGGATCGCGAGGGTTTTTCCAAGGCTTCTTCCTCCCGCGCTTGGCGTTTGATCTTCAGGAGCAGGTTGGTGACCCGCCAGACTTGCCGAAAGTTGGAATCTTGCATTCTCCGCATGAGCAAGGCGTTTTCGTCCTGGGGCGTCATCAGCGCGGCGCGAGCCTTGCCCTCTGGGGTCGCCGGACCCCGCGACTGGGGGCCGTTCGAGCGATGCGCGGCCAAGTTCTTCTGGGTCATTTTCCGTTTTTCGGTTAGGGCCATCGTAACCTCACGAATCGCCGTCTCGGTGGCGGGCCCCGCACCTCGGCCTCTGGCCGCAAGCAAACATGACGTGGGGTCTTGTAGGGCCGGGGCTTGCCCCGGCCTAGGCCGCCCCAAGGGGTGGCCCTACACGCACGACGAAAAATGTTTGCCAAATAAACAAGAGATTACGATCTTGCAATATAGGGCGCAGCCGGCAGCGGCGTTTCTCGTGCCGGTGCTGCGTACGACCTTACAAACACACCCGTCCCTCCATTCCAGATTAGCATTAATCGCTGGAGTAATGTCAAGACCCTGATGCACGATTTAGGCTACCGGTAGGAAGAAAAGTGCGTAGGGGCGACTTTAGGTCGCCACGAGCGGTAGGTGTTAGGTGGAATGTGGTTTGTGGTATGTGGAGTGCATGTCCCCAACGTGTCATTCCCGCGGAAGCGGGAATCCAGTTCGTTTGTGGATCCCCGCGTTCGCGGGGATGACGGTTGGCTGCGCCGCTACGCGGCTTGCCTCCGCTCGCTTCTTTTCCCCATATTGTGCTCTGGCCCGCCGAATGAGAACACGAGGATTTGAAGCTGAAAGCCGCCCCGATGCGTCGGGGCGCTACGCTCGCTGAAAAACTCCCGATGACTGTCATCCTCAGGAGTCCCGCCTTGGGGGACGACGAAGGATCCCCGCATTTACTAGGTACACAGAACTGCGGGGATTCTTCGCGGAGTTTACCCTGAGCGAAATGACAAAGATCCTTCTCCCGCAAGGCGGGATCAGGATGACAGCGAATGGGCTCAGAATGACAGCGCCTGCGAGTTTTTCCGCAACCTGTTAGGCGTGGCTGAGGTGCTACCACAAGCCGCGGGGGGACACAAGCAACGGGATTGTTGGGTAGTGGGCTAATTTGGTCGATCATTTATGTTCTTGTGCTAATCGCACTGACATGTATCTCGGGGTTTGGGGCTTCCTTTGCATCATTCCATCGAGTTGCCCGTGAAGCAATTTGTGAAGGAATCTCCCTGCAAATGCATCAGGCAAAACTTTGTAGTGTGCTGTGGGCCGCCAAGGATGTCATAGTAGGTAATCTTCCCAAGAATGTAGAGAGTCATTGGACTTCCGTCGTTCGTTCGTCTCCCAAACGAACCTGCCCCCACATGCCACTCGCTGACAGCTCCCGGAGCCAACACTCCGCCTTCAGGGAACAACGCCTTCTCCATAGAGGCCTCCATTGCTTCGCGTTCCGCTTTCCAACCGGGGGGCGGTGGATGCTGCCTTTCGAGTTGCTCCTCGAACGTCTTGCGTTGCTCCTGCAAAGCTCTCGTCTCGCTGTCGAAGTCGCCAACTTGGTCAATCCAGAGGTGGCTAAGCTCCGATATTCGCCCACTCACTTTGAGGGCGGGTGTTTTCCCACTGTTACGGATGATAATCGTGACCCCTTGGAACGAAAAGCGATCATGTGTCTGGGTGCCGCCTTGCGTGTCCGCTTCAACAACGCCGACCCAAGGGCGCTCATCCAAGCTGGTAGCCACGGTCAGTGAAGTTCTGACCGTGGGCTTTTCTCATGCCCGATACCCCATCGGCAACTGCACATAGTCAATCTGGATGGGGCACGCCGCTACCGTCGCCTTGTCCAAAGCAAAATTGCTGTAACTCGACCACCGCCAATCTCCCGGCCGCTCGACCAGGCCTTTCCGGACGGGATTCAGGTGCATGTATTCCAGGCGCTCCTGGAATTCCCTTTCGTGGCGCACAAAGCGATCCCAAAACTGGTGTTGCCAGAGCGGTCCCCGGCTCCCCCGCCGGGCGTGAAGCCTCAGCGTCGTGATCTTTTTGGCGTCGTGCAGCACTTGCCCGATCAGCAGCGGATACCGTGGCCAGATCAGGGCGTGCCAGTGGTCGGGCATCAAGACATAGCCGCAGAGCATAAACCCCAGCCGTCGCTGCGAAGCCTCCAGCACGTCAACGATCAGCGCGTATTCGGAATCGCTGAATCGCCTGATCCTCGGCCGAAGGTTCACGTTGACAAAGAAGATGCGGTCCGTGAGGCGCAGACGGTGAATGCGTGACACGCCCTCAGATTACCACCTCTGTCGAATGCCTCCAAAGACCCACGGTGAGTACGGTCGCCGCGGCGACAATTGACCGGAGGTTCGTCATCGAGGGAAGAACCCACGGTCAGCAAACCACTGACCGTGGCTACCAGCTCGCGAGTGGACGTACAAATTCCCGGAGACAGTTCGCGGCGTCGGGACGGAAGACGAGGTTCTATATGTGGGCACCTTGACAGGTCCTATCTTCGCCTTTGCGCCGGCAAGCCAACACTAAGGCAGGTAGTCTGGACTCATGCGGAACTTTGCCGCCGTGACGCCAGCCCCGGCAGAGCATGCGGGTGGCGCACACGTTGCCTTGGATGTATGTGCCGGTCGAAAACGGAGTGGCCTGGAAACTGGGGAGGCTTGGAGCGGGTTCCCAAGTGTCGCCGACACAAAGAGCGATGTCTGCGCCACCCGCGTTACACCCGCCATGGAAGCTGGACTCAGCAACCACGTCTGGACAATCGAGGAAATGGTTGATAGAGTCGGCCTGAGATAGAGAAAGGCCCGACTGCGAATCGGGCCTTACAAATGTGGGAAAGGGCAAACCCACAGTAATAAAGAAGTGTACGCCTTATCCATAACTTGCCAAGCGATACATTTATCGGAAGACCAGAACCATGAGGGGCAAGCACAAGCGCAAACAACAAAAAGCTGCGCACCGCACCCGTGCACGTGCCGAGATCAAGCGCGCGGAACGAAAGACAGAAACACAACAGCTATTAGTACATACGAAACCGCCAATGCGGCCAACGCGCCAAGGAATGCTGCGAGCGCGTTATTTTCGATGGTTTCTCGCGGTGATGACAACAGTCGGTGGACTGTACGTTGTCTATGATGTCGTCCACCCAAAGATACATATTTCATGCTCTGGCTCCTTGGATGCCAAAGATCCGTTCGAAGCAGTTTTTTCAATCACTAATTCAAGCCTTCTGACAATTAGTGATGTTGAAGTAAGATGCTCGATAAATGACGTGCGCACATCCACATATGTAGAGATCAAAGGAATAGATGTGCAAAACATAAGGACTGACAGGTTTGATAAAATCTCGCCCGATGAGACAGCAACGGTGCCGTGTTCGTACAAAGGCAGGATAGAAGGGACGGCTCAATCCAGCCTTGTAGACTATGCAGATATCACACTTAACATGGAATACAGTTTTCCTCTTTGGGTGACGCGCCTTAAGAGGAATGCGCGATTCATTGGGAGATGGGGAAAAGACGCAATGTTTCACTGGGTCCAAGAACCCACGTGAGCCATGCCGCCCCGCTTCAATGAATTTACTTTCCCTGACACGAACATTTACCACTAGCAGATTCTTGTTCACCGGCGCACCTTTTAGACACTACCCAGATTTCAAACTGCACCGCTACCTTCCCTGCTCTTTTCTTGACTTGCTCGCGAGCCACCCCATAGAATTGACGATTTAAGCGCTTGGCGACGCATGCGCCTATATGTCCTTACGCTTCTACAACACGCTCACGCGGCAGGTCGAGGAGTTTAAGCCTCTCGAAGGCAACACCGTGCGCATGTACACCTGCGGGCCCACGGTTTACGACTACGCGCACATTGGCAACTATCGCACCTTCGTTTTTCAGGATGTCCTCCGCCGGCACCTGAAGTACAGGGGTTTTCAACTTCGCCACGTCGTCAACCTCACGGATGTTGACGACAATACCATCCGCAATTCCCGGTCGGCGGGAGTGCCCCTCCGCGCCTATACCGACAAGTACGTCGAGGCCTTCCAGATCGATCGGCAACTGCTGAACCTGGAGGATCCGGAGTTTCTGGTCCGTGCCACCGACCACATCGAAGAAATGGTGAAGCTCATCCAGGCGTTGATGGACCGGGGATACGCTTACGCGAGCGAGGGGTCGGTTTACTTCAAAGTCGGCGCCTTCCCGCATTACGGTCAATTGACTCAGATTGATCTTACCGGCGTGCGCGCGGGCGCTCGCGTGGACACGGATAAATACGACAAGGCCGATGCCCGCGATTTCGTGCTTTGGAAAGCCGCGAAAGAAGGCGAGCCGTTCTGGGAGACGCCCTTCGGCCCCGGGCGGCCCGGCTGGCACATCGAGTGCTCCGCCATGTCGATGAAGTACCTGGGCGAAACCTTCGACATCCACTCCGGCGGCAGCGATCTGATCTTTCCCCATCACGAGAACGAGATCGCGCAGAGCGAAGCCGCCACCGGCAAGCCTTTCGTGAAACTCTGGCTGCACGGCGAGCACCTGATCGTCAACGGC
The DNA here is from genome assembly GCA_020073545.1 of Terriglobia bacterium. Classification (GTDB taxonomy): domain Bacteria; phylum Acidobacteriota; class Terriglobia; order UBA7540; family UBA7540; genus Bog-366. Next base: position 44,515 of record JAIQEZ010000017.1, read on the forward strand.
GAGAAGATGTCGAAATCACTCGGCAACTTCTACACGCTGCGCGACCTGATTGCCAAAGGCTACAAGCCCTCGGCGATCCGCTACCTTCTGGCCTCGGTGCCGTACCGCAAACCGCTCAATTTCACTTTCGACGGGCTGCATCAGGCGCAACAGTCGATCGATCGGCTGCGGAATTTCCGCTTCCGCCTGACCAAAGAGAATTTCCCGCCCGGAGATAGCCCGGCTCTCAAGGCCCGCGCGCAGGAGGCGCGGGAGAAATTTGAGGCGGCGCTCGACGACAACCTGAACACCGCCGAAGCCCTCGGCGCCATCTTCGACATGGTGCGCGACGGCAATACGGCGATGGACCGCAGGGAGTTCCGCGATGGCGACCGCGGCGCCTTCCTCGACACGCTGGAACGCTGGGACCGCATCTTTGCCGTGCTGGACGATAATGACCACGCCAAGCTGGTGAAGTTCGGCCTTCTGAAAGAGGGAACGAGTTCCGTTAAGTTGGGGCTAGATGCTAGAGAACTCAAGAGCGCCGGGGTGGCCGAGGAAGGGATTGGGAACGGCTACACCCAGGTGCTCCAGGTCGGAACCTTGAGCGACGAAGAAATCGAGAAACTCATCGCGGAACGCGCCGCCGCCCGGCGCAAGGGCGACTACGCCCGCTCCGACGAGATTCGGGCGAGTTTACTCCAGGCTGGTGTTATACTGGAAGATACGAAAGCTGGAACCCGATGGAAGCGGAAGTGACCATGCGGAATTTACGGCTTTGTCTTCCGTTGTTGGCTCGCCCCAACCTTTTTGGGGGCGACTAATCCTCTCCGTTGTTTCCTCACCCAAGGACTTCGAAACCCGTAGGAACGCTGCCCGGGGCAGCGGAGAGGAGAGATTCCATGGAAACCAAACTGCCACGCATTACGACGCCCCTTCCCGGGCCCGAAGCCCAGAAAATCCTGGCGCTCGATAAGCAATTCGTCTCGCCTTCTTATACCCGCGATTATCCCCTCGTCGCCAAGCGTGGACAGGGCGCCATCGTGGAGGACGTGGACGGCAACTGCTTCCTGGACTTTGCCTCCGGCATCGCGGTGGTTTCGACCGGGCATTGCCATCCGGACGTGGTGCGCGCGATTCAGAAGCAAGCCGAGACCCTGATCCACATGTCAGGGACGGATTTCTATTACCCCCTGCTGGCGCAACTGGCTGAGAAGATGGCCCGGATCACACCCGGGACTTTCCCCAAACGAGTCGCCTTCGGCAACTCCGGCGCCGAGGCCGTCGAGGCGGCGATGAAAATTGCGCGCTACCACACCAAGCGCCATCGGTTTATCGCTTTTCTCGGCGCCTTCCACGGACGGACCTTCGGCGCGCTTTCGCTCACGGCCAGCAAGGCCGTCCAGAGGCGAGGCTTCGGCCCGCTGCTGTCGGGTGTCACCCATGTGACGTATGCCAATCCTTATCGCTGCCCGGCAGGCCACCGGGCGCCGGAGTGCGTGTGTGATTGCGTCTGCTCGGAAATGATCGAGCGGCAACTGTTCAAGACCGCGGTGCCGCCCGAGGATGTCGCGGCCATCGTCGTCGAACCGATCCAGGGCGAAGGCGGCTACGTCGTCCCGCCTCCCGGATTCCTCGACGGCCTGCGGCGGTTGGCCGACAAGTACGGAATTCTGCTGATCTTCGACGAAGTCCAGTGCGGCATGGGACGGACGGGTAAAATGTGGGCCTGCGAGCACTTCGGCGTGGTGCCCGACATCCTGGTGACCGCCAAGGGCATCGCCTCCGGCTTACCGCTGGGCGTGACCGTGGCCCGCGCGGATTTGATGAATTGGGGCCCCGGCGCGCACGCCTCGACGTTCGGAGGCAACCCGGTGGCGTGCGCGGCAGCGCTGGAAACGATTCGCCTGCTGGAAGAGAAGTACATCGCGAACGCTGCCCGCCTGGGCGAATACATCATGGGAAGGATCGCCGATTGGCCGCACAAGCATCGCGTGGTCGGCCAAGTACGCGGTCGCGGGCTGATGATTGGCATCGAACTGGTCAAGAGTCAGGAGACCCGCGAGCCGAATCCCGAAGCGCGGAACAAGGTGATTGCGCGGGCCTTCGAACAGGGTTTGCTCATCCTCGGCTGTGGCGAGAGCACCGTCCGGCTGATGCCGCCGCTCCTGATCGATCGCGAGCAGGCGGACTTCGCCGTCGACGTCCTGGATCGCTGCATCGCCGAATTGGAACACTGACGCGGCTTCGCCTCGGACTGACGAACATGTTTGCTCGCCGGGACGGCGGGGTGGGGGGGCCGTATCGGCGGGGCTCCCGATAGAAGGCATCGGGACAAGTTTCGCTCCGCCGTTCCAGAACTGGGAGAACTTGACCTATTCAAGCCAAGTTCTCGACTTCAAGATTTCGAGACGCAAAAAGGCGCAGAGCCCTTGAGCATTTTGGCGCGGTTCATGTATCGTGCGTTGGTTTGGAAGGAACGCCAGCGTGCGCAACACGGCGCGCACAGGCCGCCGGTTCCGTCGAGCGAAACCGAGCACTTGAAGACGGGTGCGCGGGGCGAAACCCTCGCCTATTGGTACTTGCGCCAGGGGGGTTACACGATCGTGGCTCGGAATCGCCGGGCGCGCTCGGGCGCCGGGGAGATTGACCTGATCGGCTGGGACGGCCCCGTTCTGTCGTTCGTGGAGGTCAAGACCCGAACCTCCGACGTGGCCGGCCCCCCGGAGGCGGCGGTCTCCAAGGCGAAACAAAAACGCATTGCCCGTACTGCCAAGGAATACATGCGGCGGCTCCGGCGGCGACCGCTCAGCTATCGGTTTGACATTGCCAGCGTGGCATGGGACTCTGAGGCGGGTCTCCAAGTCCGCCTCATCAAGGACGCTTTCAAGGCCTAGCTCTGGGCTCCACAGGGCGGGCGATGTGGTAGGGCGGAAAACGCCAAAACTAGTGCCTGCAAAAGCAGCGCGCCACCTCGGGGGATCGGAAGGGTGGGCTCGCCGTTCCCTTCAGGATGAATGGTTGCGTTTTGTTCCGCAAGCAAGCGCTAGGGTGATCCCAAGTATCAAGGAGTCGTAACCTTGCCCGAACTAAGAAAAGATCCCATCACCGGTCGATGGGTCATCATCGCCACGGACCGGGCGAAGCGGCCATCGGATTTCGTCCGCGAGAAGGTGCAGATCCGAGGGTCGGGCTTCTGCCCGTTCTGCTCCGGCAATGAATCCAAGACCCCGCCGGAAATCCTCGCCTATCGCAGCGACGGCAGCCGCCCCAATACTCCCGGCTGGTCGCTGCGCGTGGTGGCGAACAAGTTTCCCGCCTTGGGGATCGAAGGCACGCTGAACCGCCAGGGCGAAGGCCTGTACGATAAGATGCATGGCATCGGCGCGCACGAGGTCATCATTGAGACTCCGCAGCACAACCTGACCCTCGCCTCCATGCCCGCGCGCCAGATTGAGGACGTGCTCTGGGCTTTCCGCGACCGCATTATCGACTTGAAGAAGGACCGCCGGTTCAAGTACATCCTGATCTTCAAGAACCACGGCGACGCCGCGGGTGCTTCCCTCGAGCACACCCATTCCCAACTGATCGCGCTGCCCGTAGTGCCCAGCCTCGTGACGGAAGAAGTGGAAGGCGCGCGCGCGCATTACAGCTTCAAGGAGCGCTGCATTTTTTGCGACATCATCCGGCAGGAAACCGAAAGCAAAATCCGGCTGATCTCCGAGAACGATGGTTTCCTTGCCCTGGCGCCCTTCGCTCCGCGCTTCCCCTTCGAGATGTGGATCATTCCCAAGACGCACCAATGCTCGTTCGAGGAATCGCAGAAGCGCGAATTTGAGCAGCTTGCTCCCGTGCTCAAGGACATGCTGGCGCGCCTGGATCGCGTGCTCGATTTCCCGGCCTACAACTACATTATCCACACCTCCCCGATCGGGGAATCCGCCGAGGACTATTACCACTGGCACATGGAAATTATGCCCAAGCTCACCAAAGTCGCCGGGTTCGAGTGGGGCACGGGCTTCTATATCAATCCCACGCCCCCGGAAGAGTCAGCGAAATTCCTGCGCGAAGCCGCCGTGCCAGTCAGCACGTAGTAGGGCGCGGAAGAAACTTCCCTCCGAGCATCGTTCTGCAATTCCCACGGAAGGGGGAATCCAGGTCAACCCTGGCTTCACCAAATGGAGCAAACCCACGGTGAGAAGAACGTTGACCGTGGCTCTCAGCTCCATTGACGTTGAGGCTCAGCGCTTGAAGGGGCGGGTGGAGAGGATCTTGCCGCCTTCTTGGATGGTGTAAGTGTTGTTGGCCTTGAGGTTCTTGAGGGCATCGTGCTGGCCGCTGGGCCAGAGGATCTCGACGGCTTGCGCTTCCGCCTCCTGGCCCAAGCCAAAAGTCAGGATGAGTTCGCTTTGCGAGCAGTAGCTCGACCCGGAGTGGACGGTCTGCCAATTTTCACCGGCTCCCGAGCGCACCCGCACTTCGGCGCCGATGCCGTCGCGGTTCGAGCGCGTGCCGACGGTCTTGATGCGGATGGCGTTCGAGCGGCTGCCACCCACATTATGGAAAAGGTAGGCCGGGCCGCCGTTCGTGGTCAGGAGGATGTCGGGCGCGCCGTCGTTGTCGATATCCGCGTGCGCCGCACCGCGCGCCACAGATTTTTGCGTGAAGCCTAAGGGCTTGCCAACTTCCTGAAACTTCTCGTTCCCTTCGTTGTGGAACACCAACGGGAGCTGTGTGTACGCGACCTGCGGCTGGATGCGGTTGATGTCGGGCTCGATGTGGCCGTTGGCCACGAAAAGATCTTCCCGCCCGTCAAGATCATAGTCAAAGAAGAATATGCCGAAGGAGAGCGAAAGCAAGCTGGCGCGCCCGATGCTGGAGGAAGGCGCGATGTCGATGAAGAAACGGTTCCCTTCGTTGTGGTAGAGACCAAGCATTTGGTTCGAAAAGTTGCCGATTGCCAGGCTGGGATAGCCGGAATGGTCGAAATCGACTTCGTCGATGCCCATGGCGCCGCGCGCGATGCCGTCTTCGCTGAAGGCGATGCCCGCTTGCACGGCCTGCTCGGTGAAGGTGCCATTGCGGTTGTTGCGGTAGAGCTTGTTGGGCTGCGTGTCGTTCGAGACGGCGAGGTCCGGCCAGCCGTCCCGGTCGTAGTCGATCACCGCCACGCCCAGCGACTTGCTGGTGGGATCGTAAATCCCCGCCTTCTGCGTTACGTCCTCGAAGCGCCCGTTGCCGAGGTTGTGGAACAGCCGGCAGGTGTCGCCTGGGTAGGCTTCCGGCGTGCAGTAGGACTTGTGGCGTCCGTCGAGCGTACAGTAGAGGTCATCCTTCTCGGACCACTTCACGTAGTTGGTCACGAAGAGATCGAGCTTGCCGTCTCGGTCGTAATCCACCCAGGCGGCGCTCGCGCCAAAGCCCGGGTTGTTGACGCCTGCTGATGCGGTGACGTCTTTGAAGTGGCCGTGCTCGTTGTGGAAGAGGCGCGCTTCGCCGAGGCCGGTCACGTAGAGATCGTCCCAGCCATCGTTGTCGTAATCGCCCACGGCCACGCCCATGCCGTACATCTCGACGTCGAGCCCCGCTTTGGCCGTTACATCAGTGAACGTTCCGTTGCCGTTGTTGCGATAGAGCTTGAGCGTGGTGCGGCGCGACTTGTGGCCGGGGAAGTCGGCGCCGCTGACGAGCAGGATGTCCGGACTGCCGTCGTTGTCATAGTCGAGGAAGGCGCAGCCGGCGCCCATGGTCTCCGGCAAATACTTTTTGCCGAAGGCGCCTGTGTAATGGACAAAGTTAATTCCAGCTTGATGCGTAATATCAACGTAGTGAACGCCTGTATCGGCGGCAGGGGCGGGCGTCGGGGCAGGGAACGCCCGCGCGAGCCGGAACCAAGAAGGCAGTAGGCAGCAGGCAGTAAGCAGTAGGCCGCAAGCACCCCATTTACACCAACCTGGAGTCTTTGAATGGTATCGCTGGAGCTGCATAGATACGGGGTTCTCACTTCTGACCACTGCCCGCTCCCTACTGCCCACTGCCTCCTGCCTTTCTCAGCGCCACCGACACGTGCTCGTGGACGGGTTGCGCTTCGTTGTTGTCGTCGGGGTGCGTGAGCTTGAACGGGCCGGTAATGGCGCGCGACGCCTCGTCGGCCTTGAATCGCAGGTAATTCATCAGACATAAAGATTGGTGGGCGCACCAGGACTCGAACCTGGGACCCGCTGATTAAGAGTCAGCTGCTCTACCACCTGAGCTA
>JAIQEZ010000160.1 GCA_020073545.1 Terriglobia bacterium
TAGAATAAGCAATACGAGTTATACCCGAATTAATATGCTTAGTAAAGCAAAAAATCAGACTTTTTCAGCAAACTGCTAGACTTCCTGAAAGGGCAAGAGCTTCCACACTCCGGAGGTCTTGCAGGTCAGGCAGCCACGCGGGAGCCCCCCTTGTTCCTGGAACGCCGTTAGCAACGCTTCATCCACCCATAGAGACTCACGCGTCGAGCAGGTGGGGCACTGCAGCACAACCCGGACCGCTAGTTGGTCAGCCGCTTGAAGCTCCGGAAAATGCACACCCCAGATGTTCCTTTTCGGCTCCAGATTCTCAACACCCCAGTAAGTATACTGATGGTCCGACCCTCCGACTTTGGACACCACACGAAAGAGCGCATCCTGGCGCGTGGGATGGCTGAACAGGAGGATCTCCTGGTCCGGCAGGAGCTGATGGGTCATTCGAATCTTGGCCCCGTGCAGATTCACGACCACGGTCACAGTATCTTCAGTGAAGAAAACCCCTCGATAGTCCGTCCCGAAAACTCGAATGGGGACCGACAGGGCAACCCGACAGCTACGCCGGGGCCTGAACTCGGGCATAGGCAGACCCTCCGGGGGGTGGGCAAAGACGGGGGTGGGTAAAAGTTACCTTGGCAAATGTAGGTTTTCCAGCCGTCCCGAAGCAACCCGGGGCGCATAAGCTTCAGTTGGCCGGCACCCTCGGCCCCGGCTGTTGTGCCTCTAACAGGCTCAAGGCATCGGAGATTTCGTCCAAGAGAGCGCGTGCGTCCTGCTCGCCGGCGCTTGCAGCAGCTAAAATGCCATAGGCGCAGTTCAGGCAGAGGCAGTAAGCGCGACTCTCAACAATCTTGCTGGGGCGGCACACTGCACACGGCCAATCCCCACATGAATGAACCAGCAAACCCCCAGACGTCATGGCGAAATCCACGGTGAGCCCCCAGCCCCCTCGCCCTCGTCTGGAGCAAGCGGGCCGCCATCTTTGATTATCGGGTTTCTGGAGCCAAGCTTAAGGAGGCGAGCCCCCCCTTCATTTCTTGTGACCGGCGGGGAGCGCACCGGGAGAAAAGCCGACACCGTGTCTGTGTGGGCCGACCCCCCCCATGCCTGCATTTGAGCCTGTGCAGCTTCGAGAGGGCTTCACCCAACGGTTGGGAGAAGATCTTTAAGTCTCCGCCCAGGAGGAAACCGGTGGAGGCTGGCCGTCCCAGGCAGTCTTTGCCTGGAAGGTTCGACGCACTTCAAAGAGCGGGGCTTCATCAAAAGGTCTACCCACCAGGTTTGTCCACAAGGATCTGAGCGATGCGGCACGCGGTCAGGGGATCGTTAAGTGTGGTCGCCAACCCCGGAGCTTTCCAGTTTCTATTTCCGCATGCTCTTCAAAACCGCAGCGGCCTGTTCATCCGTGAGGACGGGAGTTACCGCCAGATCGCAGACATCGCTCCATTCAGTCGCGAAACGGTACACAGCGTTTGCGTCGTCACCCTCGAGCAGGAGGAAACCGTGACGGCCGGCAGCCGCGTGCCAGCGGCCCACCAGCTTCACGCCCGCCGGCGCCGGCCCACCAGTCCCTAGAAACCGCTCGACCGCTTTCCCCCAGCTCTGGGCTGGAATCGAGTACGTCATGACGAAAGTCATCCTTCCCTCCTCGTGAAATGGATTGTCACCATCCTGGTTTGTATTCTTAGCCCGTCTTTACCGCGTACGGTTCATTGTCCGGTGCGCTGAGGCGTGTCAAGAAATTTCCCCTGCGTGAATATGCATTTAGATCCTGCCTTCGCGTTGGGCGCTTCCCGCTCTCGAAACCGCTCAAGCTAATCGGGGAGCAGCCTCTTCTTTGGCCGACCGGCGCATGTCCCGCTCACGCCCGCTGGCAACGGCTTCAGGTTCTGCATTCGGGCGTCTCAGTGTTCCCCCCGCTGTTCTGAATGAACCGGGGACCGCCGGGCTGCGTCCCAAGTTGTGCCCCGTTTATGTCGCTACTGTACCACACAACTTGTTACTGTCTTTTCGGGACGCAGAGATCGAGGCTGGGAAGTGTCAGAAAAAGCCCGTGGTAGCAGGAGGGATTTGGTAGCGCTACCGGGAATCGAACCCGGGTTTTCAGATTGAGAATCTGACGTCCTAACCCCTAGACGATAGCGCCATGGAGCCTAATCAATTTTCTAACATCCGCTCGTCAAGAATGTCAAGGTAGAGTGAAATAGGGTGCTTTCCTGATTTGAGGAGCAGCTTTGGCCTTGTCAATCTGATCTCACAAACCCGGAGAAGAATCCGATTCCGGTAAGATGCCGGGAGGACTTCCCCCCAGGGTCAGTACCTCGTCGCCGAAGCAAAATTGAATTCACGGACTTTGACCGCCGGCACAACCATCTCAAACGACTCTTCTCCGGCGGTCCGCTGCGGCGGGCTCATCATTTCGACCTGGCCCAGCATGTCCACCAGGCTTTGGTTAAAGCGCAGGTTTCTGACCCCGTGCCGAACCTGCCCGTCCTCGATCCAGAACGTCCCGTCGCGCGTCATGCCGGTCAGGATTTTCCGGTAAGGATCGACTTCCCGAATGTACCAGAAGCGTGTCACCAGCAGGCCGCGCTCGGTCGTGCGGATCATGTCCTCGACCGTGGCGCGGTCTCCGTCCATAACGATGTTGATCGGAGCTTCCCCCATCTCATTGGGCAGGGGGAAACCGTGACCGGTCGGCTGGGCGCCTACCTTGTGTGCCGTTTGGCGAGCGTAAACCAGATTCTTTACTTCACCCTTCTCGACAATCGGCACGCGCTGGCGCGGAATCCCCTCACCATCGAACGGCGCTCCGCTTTGCAGCGGATGGAAAACGTCGTCGCGAAAGTTGATGTTCTCGCCAAGAACCTTCTGGCCCAGGCGGCCGGTGAAACAACTGCGCTGCTCGTGCACGGCCAGGCCGCTGAAGTCGAGGACCATGAAACCCAGAAGATCGAGCATGGCCGCAGGTTCCAGAATCACCGTGTACCACCCGGGAGTGATCTCATGCGGCTCGCGACTCGCCAGCGCCTTGCGCACAGCGCGCTCGGCCAACTCGAGCGGTTCCAGTTCCATCCAGTAAGGCGCGGTTTTCTTCGCCCAGCCGGAACTGGTGTCGCTCATCACGGTCACCGAGAATTCCGCCATCGTCTCTTCGTGGAAGGTCTGCATGCCGCGCGAGTTGAGAAGCGCGTATGCCGAACTGCCGCTGGAGAACGCGCCCGCCGCCGTCAGGTGATCCTGTTCCGCGCGCGCCACAACCTGGGCGACCGTCTCCGCTCGAGTCTGCGGCGTCAGTTGGGCGGTCTCGTTGAAGAAACGATTCACCGCGCGATAGGTCTGCGGGCCCGGCATCGGCAGCAGGTCCGGGTCGGGAGGTCGCAGGCGGGCCAGAGCCAGGGCGTCTTCGCAAAGTTGCCGGATGGACGCTTCGTCAAACTTGTTCGTGCTCGCACGGGCCATGCGCCCTTCGCTGACCAGACGAACCGACAGCGACTCGGCCTCCTCCGCCACGTTCTGATGAATGGTGTTGTTAGCGAACCGCGTGAGGGCGTGCGCGCTCGACGAGATCATGACTTCCGTCTCGTCAGCCGTGGAGTACTTCAGCACTTTCTCGAAAATCTCGTCTGCTCGTTGGCGGGTCAACATCATCGGGTCATTGAGTCATTGAGTGATTCAGCGATTGGTGATTGACTGATTGAAAAATCAAGGTCGATGATCCGCGTGTGCTCCTGCTTTTCCAATCACTCAATCACCAAATCACTCAGTGGTTTCAGCCGGGGTACGCGACTCCGACCTGCACTTTGCGAAAGCGCGCCGGCGATGCGCCATGCCCTGTGCCCATGGTCTGCATCGGCTGCCCTTTGCCGCAATTGGGCGTTCCCCACAGCGTCCAATACTCCGGACCACAAATGGCGTCACAAGAATTCCAAAAATCCGTCGAGATGCCACCATAGCTCGGGTTCTTCAGCATGCGGGTTTTCTTTCCGCCCCGAATCTCCCAGCCGATTTCGGTCCCGAACTGGAAGTTGTAGCGCCGGTCGTCGATGGACCAGCTCCGGTTGGTCTCCAGGTAGATGCCGTCGTCGGTATCGGCGATCAGGTCTTCGGGCTTCCAGGTTCCGGGGCGCATGCTCACATTCGTCATGCGGATGAGCGGGATGCGATTCCAGCTTTCTGCGCGCATCGCTCCGCTGGACTGTTTCCGGCCGACGGCCGGCGCGGTCTCGCGCGAGGTAAGATATCCCACGAACCGGCCATCCTTGATGATCGGCGTGCATTGGGCGGGAACGCCCTCGTCGTCGTAAGCGAACGTACCGAGCCCGGGGCCGTGCGCGGGGGTAGCGTCCGCGACAACGTTGACAATGTCGGAGGCGTATTTCAGTGTTCCCAGCTTGTCGAGGGTCAGAAAGCTCATGCCGGCGAAATTCGCCTCGCTGCCGAGCACGCGGTCCAGTTCAATGGGGTGCCCAATGGATTCATGAATCTGCAGTCCCAGTTGCGAGCTGTCCAGAATAATGTCCTTCACACCGGCAGGGCATTGATCGCACTTGTGGAGCGCCACAGCCTCCTCGGCGATGCGGCGGGCATTCTCCAGCAGATTGAGCTCTCCCACAAGCTCATATCCTTTGGTTTGATATTGCCCACCGAATGAATTCGGGTAGGATCGACGCTGGATCTCGTTCCCGGCAAAAGAAGTCGCGACGTATCCGGCGCCCGTCTGGGTCTTCAACTGGTAGATTTCGGAGCCGAGGCTGGAAAGGAAGAGCTGCTCGACGCGGCGAAAATCCATGGACGTCTCAGCCAAAGTCACACCCTGCACCTTGCGCAATTCCCCGTCCACCTTCAGCATCAGCTCCAGGCAGGAAGAAATGGGGATGGAAAACGGATCGATGCGGCAGGGCGCCGCCCAGCGGTCTACGATCTTCTCTTCGGGGGCCAACCGGACATCGTGCTTCTTGGCCAGGGCGCTTGCACGGGCGATTTCCACCGCCAGCGCCGCAGTCCGATCGATGTTGGCGCGGGTCAGATTATCGGTGGAAGCAAAACCCCACGCCCCGCCGGCAATCACGCGGACCCCCAATCCCAAAGACTGGGATTCCCTCACCTGGGAACACTGGCCATTCTTGGTGGAGAGATAGCGCTGGCGGGTGTCGAGGACCCTCACCTCGGCGTAAGTGGCGCCGCGCGCGAGTGCGGTGTCCAACGCCCAAGCCGCGAATTCTTTCATCTCAGGAGCCCCCGAGCCACCTACGCAGAAAACGCCGCCGTCGCCCGTGGACTGCGGAGACAGGTCGCTCCCGCGGCGCTTCCCCGCCCCGCCGCTCGACTCTCAGTGCGGTCCAGCCCGGATGCCCCCGGATCGCTACGTACCCTCGGACCAGGAGGCGAGGTACTCCTCCTGCTCGCGCGTCAGCCGATCAATCGTGATGCCCATAGATCGCAGCTTCAGCCGGGCCACGCTATGGTCAATCTGCAAGGGAACCGGATAAACCTTAGGTTCGAGCTTCTTCGCGTTTTTCACCATGTACTCAACCGAGAGCGCCTGGTCCGCGAAGCTCATGTCCATGACGACCGCCGGATGGCCTTCCGCCGCCGCCAGGTTGATCAAGCGGCCTTCACCGAGCACGTAAATCTTGCGCCCGTCCCGGAGCGTATACTCGTCCACGAATTCGCGCGTCGGGCGTTTGTTGCGCGATAACTTCCCCAGGGCCGGCAGATCGATCTCCACGTTAAAGTGGCCGGAATTCGCCACCACCGCGCCGTCTTTCATCACTCTGAAATGCTCGGCCGCGACGACGGATTTGTTCCCCGTCACGGTGATGAACAGATCACCTACTTTTGCGGCTTGCGCCAGCGGCATCACCCGGAAGCCGTCCATCACAGCTTCCAGCGCGCGCGTGGGATTGATCTCCGTAATGATCACATCCGCGCCCAGCCCTTTGGCGCGCATCGCCACGCCGCGCCCGCACCAGCCGTAACCGCAAATCACCACGTGGAGGCCCGCGAAAAGCAGGTTGGTGGCGCGCAGGATTCCATCAATCGTAGATTGACCCGTGCCGTAGCGGTTGTCGAAGAGATGTTTCGTGTCCGCGTCGTTCACGGCGATGATGGGATACTTCAGCACGCCCTCTTTGGCCATGCTGCGCAGGCGGATCACGCCCGTCGTGGTCTCCTCTGTCCCGCCCACGACCCCCGATACCAGTTCCTGGCGCTTGGTCAGGATCATCGTGACCAGGTCCGCGCCGTCGTCCATGGTGATCTGGGGTTTGTGGTCGAGCGCCGAAACGATGTGGGAATAATACGTCGCCTTGTCTTCCCCCTTGATGGCGAACGTCGGGATCCTGTAATCCTTCACCAGCGAGGCCGCCACGTCATCTTGCGTGCTCAGCGGGTTGGAAGCGCACACCACGACGTCGGCGCCGCCGTCACGCAGCGTGATGGCCAGGTTCGCCGTCTCGGTGGTCACGTGCAGGCACGCGGAGATTCGCACGCCTTTCAGCGGGCGCTCCTTGGTGAAGCGCCGGCGGATGAGCTGCAAAACGGGCATCCACTGGTTGGCCCATTCAATTCGCGTTCTGCCTTTCGCGGCAAGCCCCGGGTCCTTCACGTCGCCGGACAATCTTTTTGCGGAGGGCATCTAAAGACCTGCCTCCTTCCTCAGGATGGCGGCCTTGTCCGTCTTCTCCCAGGAGAATTCGGGCTCCGGACGGCCGAAGTGCCCATAGGCCGCGGTCTTCTTATAGATGGGACGGAGCAGGTCCAATGACTCAATGATTCCCCGCGGCGTCAGCTTGAAATGCTTGCGGATCAGGCGCTCGAGCTGGCTATTGTCAATGCGGCCGGTGCCGAACGTATTGACCATCACCGAAACAGGCTCCGCGACGCCGATGGCGTAAGCAAGCTGCACTTCCGCCCGGCCCGCGATGCCCGACGCCACGATGTTCTTGGCGATGTAGCGCGCCATGTAGGTCGCAGAGCGATCGACCTTCGTCGGGTCCTTCCCCGAAAAGCACCCGCCGCCGTGATGGGCGCTGCCTCCGTAAGTGTCCACGATGATCTTCCGCCCCGTCAGCCCGGAGTCGCCCACGGGCCCGCCAGTCACAAAGCGTCCGGTCGGATTGATGTGGTACTTGGTTTTTGCGTCGAGCATGTGCGCGGGGATCACCGGCTTGATCACGCACTCGAGCACGCCGGAGCGCACCGTCTCATTGCTGACCTCCGCCGTGTGCTGTGTAGAGACCACCACGGCTTCCACGCGCACCGGTTTCGAGCCGTCGTACTCGACTGTGACCTGCGATTTGCCGTCCGGCCGCACAAAGTCGAGAATCCCTTTGCGCCGCACTTCCGCCAGGCGCAGGCAGAGCTTGTGCGCGGTCATAATGGGGAACGGCATCAGCTCTTCCGTCTCATCGCAAGCGTACCCGAACATCAATCCCTGATCGCCCGCCCCACCCGTGCCCACGCCCATGTCGATGTCGGCGCTCTGGCGCGTCAGGTTGATGGTTATCTGGCAGCTCTCGGCCGCAAAGCCGGCGTCGGGATCGTTGTAGCCGATACCGCGCACGGTCTCCCGGACCAGCTTCTCAATATCCGGTTTGGCCGAGGTTGTGATTTCTCCGGCGACGTAAACCGCCTGGTCCTTGACCATGGCCTCGCAGGCCACCCGACCACGCGGGTCTTCGGTAAGAACCGCATCGAGGATGGCGTCCGAGATCTGATCGCAAATCTTGTCCGGGTGTCCTTCGGTTACGGACTCGGAGGTAAAAAGATAACGGTGCTTAGGCCCGCCCACGCAGAGCCTCCTTGTTGTCAGTGAATAATTCGAGGGTTAGCACAAATACGGAAAAGTAACACACGGCAAACGGAAGTGTCAACGATTTCAAACCTCTCGCGGCGAAGTTCGGGTCAATCTGTCGCGGATGAGGCTCGAATGGGCTCTACGTGCACCCCAGCGGCCCCGAGACGCGGGCGCAGAATTATGCCTTCACCGCACAACGCCACGCCCCTTTGGGAGCGCGCAGACCGCAAAGACCCTCCCGTCGCGGGCGCCAGCCCAGGCTTCGTCTCCCCGTTCAGGGAGCGCGCGCAGTTTATCTAGCCGGGCTTTACCACTTCCCGTCGCGACAGCAGGTAGGATTTGATGAAGGGATCCAGGCCACCATCCAGCACGCGATCCGCATCGCCCACCTCGTATTTCGTCCGATGGTCTTTCACCAGCCGGTAGGGGTGCAGCACGTAGGAGCGAATTTGGCTGCCAAAGTCGATGTCAGCCTTCGAAGCTTCCAGCTTATCCGCCGCCTCGCGCCGTTTGCGCAGTTCCAGTTCGTAAAGGCGCGAGCGCAAGAACTTCATGGCCATTTCGCGATTGCGGTGCTGCGAGCGCTCGTTCTGGCACTGCGCCACGGCACCGGTGGGAACGTGCGTGATGCGCACGGCCGAATCCGTGGTGTTCACGTGCTGGCCGCCCTTCCCACTGGAGCGGTAGGTGTCTACTCGCAGATCTTCCGGCTTGATCTCGATCGTAATCGAGTCATCGATTTCGGGGCTGACAAAGACCGACGCGAACGAGGTGTGCCGCCGCTGGTTCGCGTCGAAGGGCGAAATCCGCACCAAGCGATGCACACCGCTTTCGCCGTGCAACAACCCATACGCATAATCTCCCGTCACCGTGAACGTCGCGGATTTCAGTCCCGCTTCTTCACCCGGTTGATAATCATTCAAGCTGAACTTGAAGCCGCGCTGCTCGGCCCAGCGCCGGAACATCCGCAGCAACATGTCGCCCCAGTCCTGTGATTCCGTGCCGCCGGCGCCGGGGTGGATGGCGACGATAGCGTTCAGGTGATCGTTCTCGCCGCCCAGCAGAGTCTCCGTTTCCAGGCGGTCCACTTCCCTGCGAAGTGTATCCAGTTCGGCGCGCAGCTCGGGCGCAATACTCTCGCCTTCGCGCGCCAGCTCGAAATACGTGTCCGCATCCGCCAGCCGAAGGGCCAGCTTCTCATCGGCCTCCAGGACCTCCATGAGACGCTTGCGCGAGGTCAGAATCTTCTGTGAAGCTTCCTGGTCCTGCCAGAAAGTGGGTTCGGCGATTTGCTTTTCGAGGGCTTCCTGTTCCTTGCGGCGTTGGGGAGCGTCAAAGAAAACTCCGGATGTCGGCGCACCGTTTCTTTAATTCGTCAAATTCTCGTTGTAGTTCTTCAATCACGTTCGCTCCTTAAGAACCGTTGTCAGTTTTCAGTCGTCAGCAGCGTTCAGCGGTCAGCTCTCAGCATTTCACTCTCAGCCCGTCAAACAGAAGCCCTTCCACTTTTGCCATTTGCCCTTTGCGTTTTGGCTTCGGCAGTGGTCCGTGCTCTCCCGCACACGCATGGCCATGGAGTTTGCTAGCCAGCATTACTCTCGTCCTGCGCGCGACATCTAAGGGACAAACCCGCCAGCATCAGCGCTGCAATCGCCACGCAAAGCCACGCAAAAACATCCCCGTAAGCCGAATAGAAGGTTCGCCTCGTCTCGAAGTTGAAGTAAGCAGGCAAAACCATCTGGCGGTGGCGTGGGAGCTCCTCCAGCACGCGGCCGTACGGGTCGATGAGAGTGGTTACGCCGTCGTTGGTAGCCCGCAGCAAGTAGCGGTGGTTCTCAATGGCGCGCAGCCGGGCCATTTCCAGGTGCTGATAGGCGGCCGCGGAATCACCGTACCAAGCGTCGTTCGAGATATTCACCAGCACGCC